>JADHVV010000095.1 GCA_016783825.1 Candidatus Zhuqueibacterota bacterium
TTTTTTGTGCAAAAGAATTTCTAACCCAGATCAATTAACTTTCATACCGAAAAGGCTGAGGCGAAGGCAAAGGCGAAGCAAGGTATAAGATTCAAGCACCCTTCGGGCACAGGGATTAAGGATATTCTTTTTTTTCCTTTGCCTTCGCCTTTGCCTTTGCCTGCACTTTAGTGCGCTGGGCTTAATTACTTTTTCTAGTTCTGAAGTTGTTAGGAGGTCGGTGGCAATTTCACTATTAATAGCATAATAAGGATAATTTAAATAAACATATTTAATTAATTCGTTTCCTCTGATATTTATGAATTTTGATTTAATATTTTGCATTGTAAGTTTATCGATTTCATCTAATTGTGAAAGATAGTCGGTCTGTTCTTTTTTAACCCACTTCTCGTCGTCCGCGAGTAGATTTGATTTTGTCATAGCAGATTTATCTGCTAACGATTGAAATGAATAACAACCAAATTTATATGGCACAAATTCAAAAGATGGTTTTTCCTGCATTTGAGAAAAAAGGAATAGATATTTTTGCAATTCTGTCCGTCCCAATTCATTGCCGAAAGATTGGAGTAAGGCAAGTATTATTTTTCTTCTATAAAACATTTATAATCATTCCGTATTAAAAAATATAAAACCTTTAAGAATAATATTTTTTGTTTAATTATACAATATTTATTTTACATTGTCAAGGAATTTTTAGAGGACATCCTGACACGGGATAATTAATGAAGAGATGGATCAGGAGATTTCTCTTGACAAAATAATGAAATAATGGTATTTTAATGAAAATGAAATCTTATTAGGAGGATAAAATTGTGAACGAAATTTATAAAGATATGACTTACAAAGAAAAGGAAGGGCTTATTATTTCACCTGAACTTATCAAAGAAGCTGATTTGGGAAAAAACGTTTTTGTTGCAGTCAAGCGCCATTTAATAACTATTAAACCCAAATCTTTCACAGAAAAAATAAGAGGAGTTGTAAAGGATGCAACCATCTCGTTAAAGGAATTGGATGAATTTTATTTTCAGAAAGGTTAATCACCAATGGATGAAGGCACAATAATATGATTTGCGAAGATCTTCGTGTGTTCAATAAATTAGAAAAATAACCACAATCAAAGTGTGGGAGAAAACGTAATTTACAAACAGCAGCCAAAACGTTGCTGTCCGATTATTCAACCGATAGTGAATTAACTATATTCACGACTTTCGATAGCGAGGATTTTCGTGCATAGAGGAGAAATCTGGCTTATTAATTTAGATCCAACTATAATTGAATAAGATTTTATTATTCCTTGACTATTTAAATATTGTTAACTATATTTGTCATTATTAAATTAAACATGAAAGGATTCAAAATGAAAAAGTTTTCATTTGTTTTCCTATTTATTCTCTTGGTTTTAGCAATGCCTCTTTCTGCTGCTGATAACTACTGGCAACAATTTGTCCACTACAATTTCAAAGTTCATCTCGATGTGGAGAAACACGCTTTGACAGGTGATGGAATTATCACTTACAAGAATAATTCACCGGATACTTTAGATCGAATTTATCTGCATCTCTATCCAAATGCTTTTAAAAATGAAAATTCAACATTAGCTCGTGAAGCAAAAAAAAGAGGCTATCACCGCAGGATCGACCCGAAAAACAATGGTTATATCGACATTTTGGAATTTAGAATTAACAGGAAAAAAACAGATATTCCCCCTGCCGATGCGCCTGTGGTTGCCTACCGCATCGATGATACGATTTTAGAATCGATGTTGCCCGAACCGCTACCACCCGGGGAAGAGTTACAATTGTACATCAAATTTTATGAAAAGGTGCGAAAAATAATGGGACGCGCCGGCTGGCGAGGTAAACAACACGATTTTGCCCAATGGTACCCCAAATTGGTGGTCTATGATGAAAAAGGCTGGCATCCTGACCAGTTTCATTTAAGCGGTGAATTTTACGGTGAGTTTGGCACTTTTGATGTTTCAATCACATTGCCTGCAAATTATATTGTCGCAGCAACAGGAGAAGTTGTTGAAGGCGCCCCCGGTTGGGAATGGGTGCAGGTCGATACCAGTCTTTCCGATAAAGACTGGAAAACTACTTATGAAAAACAACTTGAAGAAATTGAAGAACGCAGCAAAGAAGATACAATTCGCACCGTAAAATTTCATGCTGAAAAAGTGCACGATTTCGCCTGGCTGGCTTCTTCTGAATTTTTATATGAAAAAGGAGAGTGGAACAGTATTCCTGTGCATGTTCTTTATAGTAAAAACGCCCGCAAAGGATGGAGCAAAAAAGTAGTCGAGCGTAGTGAAAAAGTCTTAAAATGGCTATCCACCCGGTTCGGTTTGTATCCTTACCCACAGCTCAGTGTAACGCACGGTTTAATGGGCGGCGGCATGGAATATCCCATGTTGGTGATGAATTCAGGTCCCTGGCATGGCTTGATCTCACATGAAGTTGGGCATATCTATTTTTACGGCATGTTGGCGAGTGATGAATTAGCCGATTCCTGGATGGATGAGGGATTCACCACTTACCAGGAAGGTTGGTATCAGCAGGTTAATTATGGTAAATGGGGATATGATGAAGACGACGTGCCTGATACCAATTCCTGGAAATTTAAACTGAATCCAAGAACACCAAGGAAAGAAAGAACAATTTCTCGATTAGTCAATTATATGACAAGCGGTTATAATGAACCTGCCGGGCAATATGCGCATAAGTTTAAAGGCGGTTATGGGATTAACGCCTATACTAAAGGAGCAGCTATTTTTGGAATGCTTCATAAAATGGTTGGAGACAGTTTATGGGATAAAATTTGTCATACTTACTTTGATCGCTGGGCTTTTAAGCATGTCAATGAAGAGCGTTTCCAAAAAGTGTGCGAAGATGTAACAGGCGAAGATATGGGCTGGTTTTTTGACCAGTGGCTGCATAAGGCTGTAACAGTGGATTATGCATTGGGAAAAATAAAAAAAGAAAAACAAGCAGATGGAAAATGGCGCACCCAGGTGGAAATAAAAAGAAAAGATGAAGGCGTTATGCCGGTGGATGTTCATTTGATACAAAGTGATGGAAAGAAAATTGTAAAACGATGGGATGGAAAAGCCAGATCAACAACTGTTGATTTTTATACTAACACGAAACCAAAAAAAGTAGTATTAGATCCCAACGATAATATTCTGGATAAGAACCGTTTGAATAACGGGGATTGGCGAATTCAATTTTTACCTGATAATCCGTTTGCCTACGGCTACCAACCGCGCAATATTTACGTGGTCAAATACACACCTAAAATGTGGTACAATGATGTGGACGGTTTATGGCTGGGTGCACGTTTTCGGGGAAGTTATCTCAATAAATACAAACGGACAGAATTAGGCTTAACTTATGGATTGAAGTCAAACTATATCGGGTATAATTTGTCATTTGCACATCCGCTGCTCCACAGCAGTAATAAACTACAATTCAAAATCTCCGGCGTTAACCGGGAAGGTCGCGCCATTGGCGAAGTGGCTTTAATTTATCGCACCAGTAAGATGCAGTACTATCCTCCATTTCATCGTTTCGAATTTTCCTTCAATACTGCCCAATTGTTGAAGGGTGAAGAAAAATATGCGCAACGAAAAATTGAATCCCGCAATCAAACATTAAAAGTTTCAGAATGGGAGTCTGGTCGTGTCAATAAACTTTGTTTTGATTATTTTTTGGAATATGAGAAAGGCAACTGGAGTTCGGAATTTGGATTGAATTTTGAGACATCGCAAAAATTCTTTGGCAGTGAATTTGAATTCTCCCGGTTACAAAGTGAGCTAACTTATATTTACGGAAGTGGTGTAAATTATTTTGCCAGCCGCGGTTTTGCAGGAACTTTTTTTGGCGACAAAGCGCCTTTACAGGAACGATTTTATGTGGACGGGGCAAATCCTCGGGAAAGGTTTGAGAAATTTTATCTGAGAAGCGTTGCTGCTTTTCCTGAACAACAGCACTATTTTTTCCCAGGCGGTGGCAATATGAGAGGATATGTGGATCAACCACTTGCCACAAAAAAGATCCTGGCATTTAGCACAGAAATTTCAAACGGCTTCCTGACACCATTATTTCGTTTTATGCTGCCCCGGCGATCAAACATTGGACTCACTGCTTTTTTTGATGCTGGTCGGGTGAAACTTGAAAATGAGGAAAATAAAAATTTGATGGACGCGGGTGTTGGCATTAACTTGAGAATCAGGAAATTTTACCGCTGGTTTAACTTTCGCTTTGATTTCCCTATTTGGGTCAGCGAACCTTTGCCTGGAGAAAAGGAGTTGAAGTTCAGATGGGTGTTTTCTTTTCAGAAAGCGTTTTAATGTTTGAGGTGTTTGGATTTGTAAAAATAGTGTATTTGCTGTTTAGGTGGAGTAATGGAGTGTTGGGGCAATGGAATGTTGGTTTTTGTTAATTATTTATGAGGATAGAAACCTAATTCAATTAACAATTGTCGTTCCAGCAAGCGTTTTGGATGGTTGAATTTCAATATGATTGCTGTTACTTTCCCCGTGGGTGAGAGATGGACGATTTCATTTTCTATTAAAATAAAGTGATCTTCCCATTCTTGTTTTCTCGGATTAAAAAGCAATTCGAGTTTGCCAGTTGCGGAATCGATTGAAGCAATATTTGCTCCTTTGTATCGATTACAATAAAAGCAGGACAGAGCGAGATTGTTTGGCTCCGTGATACCACCGTGTTTAATGGGTAAAATATGATCTAATTCATGTGGATAAAAACTGTCTTTGTCGTGAATACCACAATATTCACAGCACCCATTTGCCCTTTGCCAAACATATTTTCTGATCTCTAACGAAACCTTTGGACTCATTTGTCAGCCTTTTGACGTGCCCGGGCTTTTACAAGACGCATTAGATGTTCTATTTGCCCAAAATCATCAAGTTCAGCTTCTTCTTCGGAAGTTAAGGAGCCAGATTTATTTTTCTGTAACAACTCTTGAACTCTTTTTTTTGATTCGAGTGATGGCTTGAAAGATACAATCTGCTGAGGAGATGTGCCATTTGCGAACAACTCTATGATTTCATCATAAGCCTTAATATGATTGGTTGGTGAGTTCATAACAATATCCGTATTCAAGTTCTAAAATATTATTTTAATAAAATATACTAAAATTCTTCAAGCTTGTCAAGCATTGATTTAAAAATATGTGAAATCCCAGCGCAGTGAACTACAATTAGAATTTGAAACGATGTTTGATATCCGCCCAAAGAGATGGCGGACGTTCCGCTTGATTTTTGATACCGGGTGGGTTGGGAGGATCCAGCAACCAGTATCGAGCATCCAGCATCTTTGTCGTGTTTCATCATATTTTAAATATATTCAAAAATATTAGCCTGAAACAAAGATTAAACTGGTAACATGTTAGAAATCCTAAAAAAATATTTCGGCTACACTGAATTCCGTCCGCTGCAAAAGGAAATAATTACTGCGATCACTTCACGAAAAGATGTCTTCGTGCTTATGCCCACTGGTGGAGGAAAGTCGCTGTGTTATCAAGTACCTTCAATTTTGCATAACGGTTTAACTGTTGTTATTTCCCCGCTTATTTCCCTGATGAAAGACCAGGTGGACAGTCTGCTTGATAACGGGATCGCTGCTGCATGCATCAACAGTTCGCTCAGCTATGAAGAAATTTCCAACGTCAAAACTCAATTAAGAGCAAACAAAATAAAACTGCTCTACATGGCTCCCGAACGGTTGATGATGCCGCAATTCCTTGAATTTATGAAAAGTTTGCCAATCGGTTTAATTGCCATCGATGAAGCCCACTGTATTTCAGAATGGGGGCATGATTTCAGACCGGAATATCGTAAGTTGGTCATCTTAAAAAATGAATTCAAACAAACACCCATCGCCGCATTAACTGCCACAGCAACGCCCATGGTGCAAAATGATATCACGCAATTATTAAAAATGGATGAAGCGAAGTTGTTTAAAGCCAGCTTTAATCGCCCGAATTTGTTTTACCGGGTGCTGCATAAAAGTGATACTTACCAAAGGCTGGTGGATTATTTGAAAGCCCATCCCAATGAATCCGGCATTATTTATTGCCAGAGCAGAAAGACGGTTGATAGCCTGGCAGATTCTTTGACGCATGATGGCTTTCGAGCGCTGCCTTACCATGCCGGAATGGAAAGCAGCCGGCGCAGCAAAAACCAGGATAAGTTCATCAAAGATAACGCTGATATTATAGTGGCGACCATTGCCTTTGGCATGGGAATTGATAAACCCAATGTCCGTTTTGTTTTTCATTACGATCTGCCTAAAAACGTGGAAAGTTATTACCAGGAAACCGGGCGAGCTGGCAGAGATGGTTTGCCGAGCGATTGTATTCTGTTTTTCAGTTATGGCGATAAAAGTAAAATTGAATATTTCATCGGAGAAAAGGAAAACCCAAAAGAAAAGGAGATTGCTTACAACAAACTTCACCAGATGATAAGCTATTGTGAATCAAAAGTGTGTCGCAGAAAAGTCATTCTGGAATACTTTGGTGAATCGTACAATGTGGAGAATTGCGGTCTTTGCGATAATTGTGTTGACCACAAAGACAGCAGAGAAAAATTTGACGGTACGGTCATCGCTCAAAAAATGTTATCCTGTGTTTACCGGCTCGATCAGCGGTTCGGGATGAATTATGTAATTGACGTATTGTGGGGTTCAAAAAGCGAACGAATTTTTCAGAACAATCACCAACACCTTCCGACTTATGGCGTGGGAAATAAAATCACCAAAAAAAGGTGGCAGAATTTTGCCAGGGAATTGATTCAACAAGGGTATCTAAAAATTGAAGGCGGACAATACCCAGTGCTGCAATTAACGAAAAAAAGCCAAGCCGTGCTTTTTAAAGACGAAAAGGTATTTCTCACTCCCTACGTTGAATACAAACCTGACAAAGTTAAGGAAGAAAAATTGTCTGTTAATGAGTCGCTCTTTGAACGGCTGCGGCAACTGCGCAAACGAATTGCCGATGAACGAAACATTCCGCCTTACATTGTTTTTCACGATAAAACACTCAAAGAAATGGCGAGTAGAATGCCAACATCATGGCAGGATTTATCTATGATTTTCGGTATGGGTGAAGCAAAACTGAAACAGTACGGGCCAAGATTTTTGAAGGAGATTGTGGCGTTTATTCAGGATAGGGATTTGGGGAGATGATGGAGTAGTGATGGTTTAATATCAATTTTAAAGATAAAAAAACTAATTCAAAAGAGAACATAGGAATTTGGGTTATTAGGTAAATAGGTAATAAGAATATTACCGTTTATATCCTTATTACCTATTCTACTAATTACCTAATTTACCTACTTTTCTAATTTTGAACCAAAATATTACATTGGACTATATTAGTCCTTTTATAATCCATAATAAAAAACTCTATCAATTAAAAAACTTATACCGATAATCCTTAATATTGGCGTTCTCTTTTAAATTGTTGTACCAATTCGTATAAGCAGTGCGTTGTTTTTGTTCTAACATTGTACGTTTTAAATTTTCTTTTTGCGCTGTGAAGGACGTTAAATCGAAATCCTGTTTTTCAATTAGCTTGATCAAATAGTAACCTCGCGTTCCTTTTACCGGGCCGGATACTTCATCCAAAGCCAGCCCAAAAGCAGTCCCGCTGAAATTAGCATCCCTGCCAATACCGGCGACATAACCTGTCATAGCAAAGAATTCGGTTTCTTTTATCTCAAGGGAATCCTGTCCAGCCAGCGTCTCAAAATCTTCGAAATTTTGAATTCTTTCTCTGAAGGCGCGGCAATCTTTTCCAGCTAATTCTTTTTGTTCTTCCCTGCGAAGTGTGCTTCTGATACCGGATTCAACATCGGCTAACAGCTTAAATCTTTCTTTTTGAATTTCAATAAGTTCGTAGATAACATAGCCTTTGTCCTCAATGAAAGTTACCCTGCTCGCCTTACCGGGTTTTACGTTAAAGATGGTTTCCACCATTCTTTTTTGAAGTCCTAACACAGGAATGAATCCACCTTGAGCAAAGAAATTGGTCGTATCCACCTTGATTTTTTCATTGATAACAGCCTGGTTAAAACCCTCTTCAGAAGCGATTTCAGCGAAGTAATTAGCATCGTCACGAACGGTTTCCACGGTTTTACGCGATGATTCTACTTTGAGCAAAATATGCCGGGCTTTCACTTTTTCTTTGTCGTCTTCTGTTTTTTTGTCTTCAACTTTGATGATGTGAAAACCATGTTGAGAAAGCACAGGCCCCACAACTTCACCAATGTTAGCAGAAAATGCAGCATCAGAAAATGGTTTCACCATGGTCTCCCTGGTGAAAAATCCCAGGTCACCGCCCTTGCTTCCGGAACCGGGATCTTCTGAATAGGTCTCAGCAAGACTTGCAAAATCAACACCATTATTGATGCTGTCTAATAATGTTGCTGCAAAATCCGTAATTTCGTTTGTGTCAGAAGCAGATGGTTTAAGTTCAAACAAGGCGTATTGAATTCTTCGTTTCTCTTCATCTTTATAATTTTCTTCTTTGTTCTCTTTGTAATACTTTTCTACCTGGCTTTTTGTGATCAGCGAATCAGCGAATTCATGTTTGTTTGGATCAAAAAAGAGATATTTTATTTTTGCTTTTTGATTTCGTTTGATATAATCTTGCTTGAGTTCATCATCTGTTACAAAAACGGATGAAATTACTTCCTGATGAATTTTTTGAAACGGGAGCGATTCGACCAGGTAATTTTGCACCATATCCCAATATCTTGCATTTCTTTCATCGCCTAAAGCAGCTTCATATATTTGATAGCTAAAATTCCCGGTACTATCAGCAAATGACGGGTTTGTCAGGATAAACTGTGGGGGATTGTTGAAGATATGATATTTTATCTCGTTTGATGTAACCCCAATATTCATCTTTTGCGTTAATTGTTTGATGAGAATATCGCGCACAATGGATTCATATATTTGTTCTTCCATCTGCTGCAACTCATATCCGGATGGTTCTTTTTTATTTTGCTGACGATAGTTTTCTATCTGCTGCTGTCTGAATTGTGTATAATATTCATAAGAAATCTGTTCACCGTTTACTGATACAACCGTATCCGGTTTTTTTCCTGAAAGTAAACTTGTAATGTCGGCGCCTCCTACCAAACCGCCAACTGTCATACTTAATACAAACATGACCAATAGAAATAAAAGAATGCCGGTCATGTTTTCACGCATTTTACCCATTAATGCCATAACTTCTCCTCATAACTAAATTGTTTGGGAGTGTTGTGATAAAATAATTTTCCCACTCCCTTTATTCAAATCAAAAATATATTTCTTCAAAAAATAAAATGACCTTGAATATAGTGAAAACAAAAAAAAAATGCAAGTCATTTTTATGGCGCTTGATTTATATGAATAGTTTTTGTATATTTAAAGACATAGATTCTGGATGCTTGATTCTCGTTTCTGGATACTCCATCAATCCAGCATCAAGAATCAAGCGGAACGTCCGCCATCTTTTTGGGCGGATATCCAGTATCAAGTATCATGCATCCAGAAAAAAGAATCACAATATCAAAAAAAATCACACTGGAGAACCGAATGATACATCAACCGAAAGAGATCAAACTTAACCAGATCGCTGAAGCTATTTCAGATAAATTCAAGGGTAAAGACCAGCTAACCATTTATTGTGGTTCTAATGCTGCATCTCCGACATCTTCTTTGGAAGCGCTGACTGATGCTGTTAAATTATATTCTCCAAAACTTCCCTTTTTGAAAATGGTGCATATTCTAATGCAAGGTCCCATCCCATACACCGAGCCGGGTTTACAGGATAGAATAATGACCTACTCAATTTTTTCCGGCTCCCAGGTGAGAAAAGCTGCAAACGAAGGCAGAGCCTTTTATGTGCCATGTACACTGGCAAATATCGACAGTTTGATCGGGAAAGACCGGGAATACGAACCTGATGTGGTGATCTTTAAAGTTCGTCAACACGAACACACTGGTGAATTTAGTCTTGGATTATCGGTAGAAGCAATGCACACAGCTATAGAGTGCGCTGACCTGGTTATCGCTGAATTGGATCAATCGATGCCTTTTACGCAGGGGCAAAGTATTATAGATAATACAGCCATAGATTACCTGGTTATTGATGAAAGAATAAAACCTGTTTATGAAATACCGGCGCCGGATTTTGATAATCTCTCTCCTGAAGAAAAAAGGATTGGTGAATTGATCGCCAATCACTTCATAAAAGATGGCGTTACACTGCAAGTTGGGATAGGGAAAATACCCGATGCAGTTGTTGCCACGATCAGGGATTCCAACTACAAAGACCTGGGCATTCAGACAGAGCTCTATGGTGATGGACTGATGATTTTGCAAAAGATGGATATTGTAACCAATCGCAGGAAAAAAGCCAATACTGGTTATAGTACCACCAGCCTGATCATGGGTTCAAAAGAACTTTATGATTATGTTCATTTGCGAACCGGTGTGCAAATGCGTCCCTGCGGTTACACAAATTCTGAAGAAACTGTCCGAAAGAACGCGCCATTCATTTCAATTAACACAGCCATGGGAGTGGATTTTTATGGCAATGTTTGGGCAGATTTTGTTGATGCCCGTTATTATTACAGTGGCGTTGGCGGGCAGCCGGATTTTATTCGCGCTCTGAATGATCCTGCTTATGGCGTCCCCATAATTGCCTTAAAAAGCATCACCTATAAAGGGGAATCAAAAATAGTCCGCACTCACCCGAAGGGTGTAAGCCTGACTGCTTCATCTTATGATGGTGTTGTCATTGTAAACGAATTTGGCATTGCTGACCTGCGCGGTCTAACGGCTGGTGAAAAAGCGCTGGCAGTGGCGAGTATCGCTCATCCTGGTTTCCGCGATGAATATTTGAAGTCAATAATTGACGATCCTTATTTTACAAAACCGAGAGATTGCCAGGTTGGGAAGCCGCATCGGAATGTTGTTTATTATGAGGGGAATGTGAAGTTGATGAATGGATAGAAAATTATTCCATTTTAATAATTTACAAAAATGTTTAAAAGTGGTCATAATTCAAGTTTGTTACAAGATAAATTAAAAATACTTAAATGTTTTAAAATATGAATTTCTATTGACATTCTGATAAAAAAGTAGTAAAATGAGGGATAGAAATGAAAAACCAATATAATTTTGAAATTATTTTTAAAAAATTAGATGAAGCAAAAACAGAACAAAGTCAAATTGATAGTTCTGATTTTTCGACCAGTAAAAAAATTAATGAACAAATTGAAGAATTGAAGAAATTCTACGAAGATTTGCCTACGGCTGAAATGGAAACATACACCAGATCATAGTATTATGATTATTTATTTGCGAAAATTATACACAGAATTCAAATCACTATTAAAAAATATTGCCATCGAAGAAAACGTTGACCTCCTGATCTTCAGACCACTGGCTTTTGGTTTGGTTAAAATCATTCATCGATTCCCGGTTACGCCAAATCAGTTGTCTCTATCCTCTATTGCTTTTGGAATAATGAGCGGAATTATGTTTTCGTTTGGTACTAAACAAAGTTTTATCTATGCTGGAATCCTTTACGGTTTAACAAGAGTGCTGGATTGCAGTGATGGCATGATCGCCAGGTTGAAAAAAAATGGTACGCCTGTTGGTCGGATTGTTGATGGCGTTGTGGACTATATCAATGCTATTGCCGTATTTGTCGGAATGGGAATTGGGCTGTCAAAGTCGGGATTGAGCTTGCCGGTTAATCCATGGATATTATTGATTATCGCTGGTGGTTGTATGGCGGTTCATGCCATGGTAAATGACTTTTACAAAAATGAATTTGAAGCTTATGCCCTGGGTAAGAAAAAATCAAACGCTGATGACAAAAAAATATTTGCGGATGAATTAAATAAATTGAGACAAAATAAAGTCAAACCTATTGACCAATTTCTTATTAAAATATATTTGAAATATTTGAATATTCAAGGTTCCAAAAGCCCTCAAAAATTTAATTATGATCAAAAGAGATATTATCAAGTTAACCGCGTTCTGATGAGGTTCTGGACAACAATAGCTACTTCCACCTATATTTTGATGATAATGATTTCAGCATTTTTATTTGATCCGAAGATGTTTTTCTATTTTTCTATTATCGCTGCAAATATTTGGATGCTTATTTTTTGGAGGGTTCAAGTATTCTTTAATAAAAAAAATCGAAGCTAAATCCCCAACGGATAGAAACAATCCAACGGATGAAAAGCATTATTCATAATAGTTCAGCTAACATTTTGAAAAATAGGTAAATTGGGTAATAAATAGATTAGGTGATTGGAGAATGGATCAATTACACAATTACCTTGTTACCTACTAACCTATTTCATGAGAAAAGCTCAGTGCTTGATTTTTTAAAAAAAATCTTTTATTTATTCTTTCTCCATATTTTTATCCGTTGGGTTGTTTCTATCCGTTGGATTTTATCAAGTTTTTAACAATCTATTTCTCACAGCTTCAAGATCTTTAACATCATCCACCTCCATACACAATAAATCATTTAAATAAACTGCGTGTAAATCGACTTCTTTTCCCAATAACTCATTCAACGCATCTTCTGCATAACAGGTTACTTGATTTTTTATCACATATTCTTCTATTTTATTTAACCATTTTGAAAAATCCGTTTTGGAGAATTTATAAAATGGCGCCAGGAAAAAACAATTTTTATCAAATAAATGTATTGATATTTCTTTTATTTTATCGTTTTCTATGGCACCTTTAAAATCACTTTGTGGCTGGTTATCTTTTTCTATTATTACGGAATTTTTATATTGCGACTTGAGCAGCTCTGTTAACACTTGCTGATCAAAAACCAAGTCTCCGTGTATCAAAATAATCTCATCGTCTAACTCTTCTTTTGCTTTGTAAATAGAATAGATGTAATTTGTTTTGTCATATACTTCATTATGAACCAATGTAAAATTAAATTTTTGTTCATATTGTTTGATAAAATTTTTTATTTTATGTTCAAGATGCCCCGTGGTGATTATAACATCTTTTATGCCATTTTCATACAAGGCATTTAACTGGTAATCAAGAATCGTTTTATCCACAACTTTGACCAGGCATTTTGGGAGTATTTCAGTCAATGGATTTAGCCTGATGCCAAGTCCGGATGCTAATATTAACGCTTTCAATAAATGTCCTCCAATAAATTATAAATATCAGTTTTGTCCAGTTTCCTGGGATTGTTATTTGCTCTTCCTTGTGTGATTGAAAAATCAGCGATTAATTTTAAATCGGTTTTTGCTATTCCATAATCCTTCAGCTTCGGGCTGAAGCCCAATTTTACCATAATTCGATTTAATTCCTTTACTAACAAGTCGATACTTGACACATTAAATAGATCAAAAATGATTGAGAAAGATTCCTTTACATTAGTAAGATTCGTTTCCGCCTGAATGTTTTCTTTTGTAGAAAAGTAATTGAGTTCGCTAACTTTTGCCAGGGTTAAAAAAACAGCAACGCCATGAGGAATGCCAAAATAGGATGAAAGCGGGTAGGAAATGGAATGTGATAAAGTGGTTTTGGAAATGTTGATGGCTTTTCCTGAATAATAGCTTCCAAGTTGTAATTTATTAAACCTGTCAATTGAGTTCTCTTTCTCAAAATTATCCAAAATATTTTTTATCGCTATTTTCCCATATTCTCTTGATTGTGATGTGCTGCCAACCGCCCAAATGGATTCAATCCCCTGGGCTAAAGCATCTAATATTGTTGAATTCAAAATGTTTTCCGGTAATGATTTAAGCAACATTGGGTCAAGGATTACATATTTTGGCAGAAAGCTTGGTCGTACAACAGAGTATTTAATCTTATCTTTGTAAACGACTGCAAATGAAGTGGCTTCGCTGCCAGTTCCTGCAGTAGTGGGTATAAAAAGCATGTCAATTTTATTTTTTAAATTTTTATTGTTTAAAATATCTTCAAATCGGATTGTTTTATTTGAGTAAGCCAATGAAAATATTTTTGTCAGATCAATGATTGTGCCGCCACCCATTCCAATTACCAGGTCGATGTTTTTTATGCCCTTTAGTTCGTTGTATTTTTCATCAATATCTTCAAAAGGCAGTGCTTTACCGACATAGGAAATCGTGGTTATATTGTACTTGTTTTCCAGTTTTTGAAAGTATTTATTTAGTTCGTTTAAACCGGTCGAACTCTCTATTGGGAATGTAAATAGTAGAATGTTTTTATATTTTTTTAGAATGTTATTTAATTCTGATAATTTACCTTCACCGCTGAATAATATTTCTTGCAAAATTTCCTCCAGGAATTTTTTGTAATTACATATTTACTCAATAATTATTATTCAAAAAAGTTTGCCACACTATATAATGAATTTTTTTTTATTAATCAACAATTTAATGACAAATCAATCAGAAAGTTTGGTTGTTAAAGAAAAATGTTAATAACTCTTTCCGTGCAAAAATATTAATTTAGCTGACATTGTAAGGGATGGTCTAAATTTGTTCAAAAGTAAAACCTCAGTTACGGGTAGAAATATGCATAACCTTATTTTTGTTTTTTCAACCTTAATAGCTGCAAGTAACCACAATCCATTTTTACCTTATTACCTTATTCTTCATGCTTTCATATCACAAATAAGGTAATAAGGTTTAGGGACTTGGTTGCTAATCATGCTATTAAGGTGTAAAAGATAAAAATAAGGTTTTTAGTAACTCTACAACGGGTAGCTCATACTATAAAATAAATCGAAGCTACTTATATCCACCCGAGAGTGAGGTTTTACATCCGAAAATATTTTCTTGTTGACATTTTAATATTGAATTTGTATTTTACATAGTATGTTGAAGATGTTTCATCCAGTTTGTTCCTTAAATATTAGAACATAAAAATCAGTATTAACAAAAGAGGTGATAGAATTGGTTACAAAAGAACTAATTAAATCCGAAATCGACAAGGTACAAAATGAGTATGTGGAATTATTATATAAGGTAATTAAGGCATTCGAACCTTCTGCAAAAACAGGGAACTCGGAAAATTTCGTTTTTAAAAATACTCCTGAAAATGGTATTAAGTTAAATTGGCAGGAATTTATTAAAAATAACTATGGCTGTTTAGATGATGCTTCCATTGAACGTGGGGAGCAAGGGTCAATGCCATTAACTTAAGGGGAAGCGATTAGTATTTTCATTCTCAATTCTCAATTAGTCGTTCACAATTCTCAATTAATTTTTGGTAACTTGTTAATTCTAATTGTGAATCCGCCGAAAAGATGTCGGACGTTCCGTTGATAATTGAGAATAGTGAATTGTGAATGATATAAAATTATTTTCGCTTAAGTTAATGGCATTGGGGCAAGGGTACTACGAAATTCGCGAGATCATATAATTGCCTATTTATTGGATACGAATGTATGTATTAAATATCTCAAAGGAATTGAATTAGTAGATTGGAAAATTTCATAATAATAGTTTGCACAAAAAAAACCGCCCAGCAATAATACCAGACGGTTTAAGATTACAATAACAATAAAAATAAATTACAAAAATCAAAATTCTTTTATCCGAATGCCCCCTCCGGAAGTCCTCAACTTAATAATCGGACCACCATCGTTAATTTTTCCATAAAGCGTATTAGATTTTAACTTACCCCTGACGGTAATCGGGAAATCAGTTGACACGCGTCCGCCAGAAGTGTGCGCGTCAATTTCAGCATTAATATTATCGGGCAGATAGACGGTAATGCCTCCACCTGAAGTTTTCAAATAACAGTCGCGATCGATCCTGCCGGTCAATTCAGCATAAATGCTGCCACCGGAAGTGCTGCCCTGTACATTTCCGGCAAGATTTTTCAATTTCAAACCACCGCCTGAAGTGTGAACGTGAGTATCTCCATCAACACCATCCAACGTGATACTGCCGCCTGAAGTTTCAGCATCTAACGAACCTGATGTCTCGCCAATGGATATACTGCCACCTGATGTATGAACATCCACGTCCCCTCTTGCTTTTGTGACTCTAATGCTGCCGCCGGAAGTTCGTGCATTTACAGGTCCTTCTATCCTGCCAATGGTAATAGATCCGCCAGATGTGTGTAGATCGATTTTTCCTTCCAGGTCTTCAACACTGATGCTGCCACCGGCTGTGCTAATATCAAGATCGAATTCTCTCGGAACAAGAATTTCAAAACGGACGTTAAGCTTCCTTCGGCTCCAGCGTTTTGGACCGGTATATTCGGCAATAACACTAACGCCGCGCCTGTTTTGATCAAATCTGAGCTCAAGATCTTCGTAAGCTCTTTCTGCCTCACGTTTACTGTACGTCTTGGCTTTTTTGATAACAACTATTTTAACCTCATTTCTGTTCCAGCTTTCAACTTCCACAGACCCCATATCAGATTTCAGGTAAAATAATTGACCTTTTTTTACTTTGAAGGATTTGGAAATTTTGTCTTCATAATCGCGAGCATAGTTTTGTTCACAGGAGAAGAAAATTATTAATGTGACAAAGGTGGCGATTAAAATAAAGGGTAACGATATTAAATGATGTTTTTTTTTCATGTTAAGTCTCCTTGTTTTTGTGTTTATGAACTTGTACGGCAGAAGTCCGGAAAAAGTTGCTCCCTAACTTTACTAAACCTTCAAGGTTTAGTAAAGTTATGCCAAAAAAAATATGCCTGGAAATTGTACTTGACTTTTAGGATAGTTATATTTATATTTACAAGTTTTAAATATTTGGAAAAGGATTAATTCTACTTTGTCACTCTAGGCTAATTTTTCTAATCCTACAAAGTAGAATTATGTTCTAAAATTAAAATTGAATAAAGAAAAATTCGCAAAAGCAGCTTTTGAATTTTTCCAGGAGAGAAAATGCACAAAGATAAAATTTTATCATTTATTATTTTATTGATTATTTTTTTATTCATTCCACAATTTGTTTTTGGTCAGTTAATTTTGTCCAAATCACAGCAAAAGAGAAGCGGAAGACAACAAGGTAATGACCTTTCTATGGAAGAGAGAATTTCATTGGAGGAAAAGGGATATCCTGTTCCAACGGCTCAAGCATTGGAAAAAATTGTTGATCCGGAAACATATATTGTTGGCCCGGGAGACATATTTTACATTAATATCTCTGTGGCTGAGGAAGTTGTTATCCCATCTCAAGTAACACCTGAAGGTAAATTGGTGATAGAAACAATTGGAACATTATTCGTGGATGGCAAAACACTCGCAGAAGTACAACAAGATGTACGCCAGGCTGGTATGAAGAAGTATAAATTCAAGAAAGTAACCGCCAATTTGGTTCAACTGCGAACTTTTCGGGTGCATGTGGTAGGTGAAGTTGAAAATCCGGGTACTTTTGTTGCTCTGGCAGTAGATAGAGTTTCAGTGTTAATAGACCGGGCTTCATCCATCACCAATTGGGCTGATCAACAAAATATCGAAATCCGCCACACTGACGGCTCGGTTGACTCATTAGACCTGTTTAAGTTTAAAAAATTAGCGGAATTAGAACAAAATATTTCTGTTCGGAATGGTGATGTAATTTATGTGCCGGCAATACAATTATCTAATAAGACAGTAAGCCTTGAGGGAAATGTGGGAAAACCGGGAC
This sequence comes from Candidatus Zhuqueibacterota bacterium, assembly GCA_016783825.1. Taxonomy (GTDB): domain Bacteria; phylum Zhuqueibacterota; class Zhuqueibacteria; order Thermofontimicrobiales; family Thermofontimicrobiaceae; genus Nigeripontimicrobium. The sequence continues at coordinate 17,648 of JADHVV010000095.1, forward strand.
TTCATCAAATAAAGGAAGGTGAGCGATTAACCAACTTTTTACTAAGATTAAACGCTTTTAAACGTACACTTGATCCTCAACGCATTTATATTATTAGAAAAGATGAACAAGGTGAAGAAAAAATAATCAACGTTAATTTACTTGGAAAAGGTAATAATCTTGAGAATAGCTTACCACATGATGTAGCTTTGCATGACGGCGATCAGGTCTATGTTGCGACATTAAAATATAAAATCTATGTGCATGGCGCTGTGAACCTACCTGGCGCTTATTCTTATAATGCAGGGTTCAACGCCCGGGATTATGTGGGTTTAGCCGGTGGAACCGTAGAAATGGGAAATGTTAATGGAATTAAAGTCATTCACTACCGGGATAATTCAATCGAAAAAGGACCTAACGCAACAGTAGAAAGAGGAGATACCATAATTGTTCCCCGCGCTTTCCGGAAAAGCCTTTCTGAATATTTACAAATTTTTACCGGTTTAGCGACAATGGTATTTGCTTTTATGGCGGCGCA
>JADHVV010000096.1 GCA_016783825.1 Candidatus Zhuqueibacterota bacterium
AAGATGATACAGTCAAGATTGGGAGATTTGATATTGATATATACTCAAACATAGAAAATGCCCAACTTGCTTTGTTAAATTTCTTATACGCTATTTAATCAACCTTAGAACCCCCTCGGCTGTCAAAAAGCGAATTCCCGTTCGGAAATGTAGCTTTTGGTGAAGAAAAGGAGGGAATAGTTTTTGTGCGTTTTACACGAGACAATGTTAGGATCATCATTGATGCTCCTAAAGACATTACAAAGGAACTTGCGCAAAAGGTAGATAATCTTGTTTTGAATTCGCCTACTTGGAGCCCAGGCGACACAATACCAAAATTTATCGGTTTAGAGCAGCTTAAGAAATCTTTTTTAAGAAAAAAACCCTAACTTTCTATACAACTTAATTAATTTCATTACTCTTTAGACTTTTGAGTCGTTAGTTATAAAAGTTATTTACAAATAATTTTTTGAAACCAAAGAGGTACGATGAAGGATCTCATAAAATGATATTTAACAATTGACTAATTTGAGATCCTTCGTTTCCCAATATTTTTATCTAATAGTTTTTGTAGTTTCAAACTATAATCTCTATATTACAAATCAATTTCTTTAATGACATGTTTTATATTAAGATAGGAGTAATAAAAAATGAAGCTACTAATAACCATAATATTTGGTTCTTTTTTATGTCTTTATAGTTGCGATATAGATAAATCACTATTATCCTGTGATGACGAATTCGGTTATGATTGTTGGCCCAGGAATGGTACAATTAAACATAACATCGAATTACCTGTTAATCATTTCCAGAGCTATAAATTGGAGCTCAGACCAGGTTTTAATGATAGCACGATACATTTTGATCTACCTCTCTTTGATGATGATTCAGCCAAAAATGGAAGATTTAATCTAGACATATATCAGACTATTGAAAAAGCGCAATTATCTTTGTTAGATTTCATTTATGCCATTCAATCTCGGTTTAAGCCCCCTCGATTATCAAAAAGTGAATTCCCTTTCGGAGATGTATCCTTTGGTGAAGAAAAGGAAGGCATATTTTTTGTGTTTTTTACACGGGACAATGTCAGGATTTTAATTGATGCTCCTGCAAATATTACAAAGGAACTTGCTCAAAAAATTGACAATATTATTCTGAATTCACCTGCATGGCAGCCAGGAAATCCAAAGCCGTCGTTCATAATTACAAACGAGTTTTTACAGGCTTTTTTGGTTGAACCAAAATAATCGAAAATATTCTCATTATTTCACCGATGTCATCGTTCTAAGCTATGGTATCGGTTTTCCTTTAATTTTTAACGCTGTTGTACTGGAACAGTTTTTTGAAATAGATATAATGTCTCCAACAAATCAAACAGGAAAAACTATAAAATGAGAAAACAAATTATTTCAATTGTCACCATATTTTTATTTTTCTTCTGCAAAAATCCCCAAAGTCCTGATTTATGGAGTGATGTAGTTGAAGGCATTCGATTTCGCATATGGACTGATAAAACTAAATACCAGGAAGGAGAAGATGTCTGGCTTTATGTAGAATTTGAAAATATAAGTTCAAAAGCTATAGTAATTTTAGTCAATTATCAGGACCCAGTAAATATAGTTACTTTATACGATTTAAAAAAAATAATAATAAAGTATAATACATCAAAAATCAGTCTTGTACCTTTACACTCTAATATGCTTTATGCTACTCCAGTTTTATTAAAGCTTTTACCTAAACAAACTTATCAAGAGAAAACGTTATTAACGTCAGGATTTTGGAACAAATATAAAGAACCTTATGAGGAGGATCTATTTACAAGTTTTGAGCCGGGAAAATACAGCTTACATGCAATTTATACATGGGACGAATTGCCGTACCCTACTCCAGAAAGACAAGAGCAATTGGAGCAGATGGAAGCACCTTTATGGAAAGGATATTTGGAATCTAATGAAATTACCATTACAGTAATGTCTAAAAAGTAAGGTTCAAAAATGAGAAAACTACTTATTATCATAATTTTTCTAGACCTGGTTTCTTGCCATATCGATAAATCTGTTAATATAAAAGAAAAATTTTACGATCCGAAAGACTTATCGATGCTTTCGCTAGAACAAATTGATAATTTTTGGATAAATGACAGCCGCAAAACTATCCCAATCCCTTTAATCCACAAACTACAATTCAATATTGTTTGCCTGAAGCAAGCTTTGTAACGCTAAAGGTTTACAATATGCTTGGTCAAGAAATAAGAACCTTAATTAATGAGCATCAATCTGAAGGATTTAAATCGGTTGTTTGGGATGGGAAAAACAATCAAGGAGAATCTCTTCCAAGCGGGACTTATATTTATTTATTTGAAGCTGGTGATTATGTGAAATTCTATAAAGGAATGTTAATAAAATAGTATCATGTGATCACCTAAAGGAGATTAGATGATACTTTTGATAGTTTGGCTCTAATGACACAGAGGAGAAAAAACAAGGAATTTGGACTATCAAAATTCTCCTCTTGTCATTTAAGCCAAACGTAAAACAGTTTTTTTATAAATATTTTATTTGCACGTGTTTGGAGGTAATCCAATGATCTCAAAAATTATCACAACCATTAGATTTTACAGATGTATTATGACCACTCTTTTCCTTCTTTTTTATTCATATAATGCAAATGCCCAAAATTATACAGTAGGCGTTCCTGTATGCGATACAATTGTTGCAAATATGGAATTAGATTATGCAGGTGAGTTTATGTTAATACAACTTGATAGCGCTTTGGTGTCTTATGTAACAGGACTTAATTTTAAAGTTAAGATTACAGATGTCAATGGATTCGTATTTTCAAATGTAAAAGATACATTGCAAGTTGGGGATATGTTAACATTACCTGCGGATAGTGACACCAGCGTTTTAAAAATAAATGTACCGGGAAAAAATAATTTCATCAAATTTGATATACTTATTGTTGGCAATCCATTGGTAGCAGGTGAAGTTTACTATTGTAATATTTCTTCTAGAATGACTACAGCAGTATACGGTAATACGCTAGAAGTTTATGTAGAAAACGAAGAATCATGCATTGTTCAACCCAACACTTCAATTGATCATGAATATGATGAAAATGTACCAGGAGAGTTTAAGTTAAATCAAAACTATCCAAATCCTTTTAATTCACAAACCATAATTCAATACCAGCTTAAAAAACTGGCGGACATAAAAATAAATATTTATAATTTACTCGGGAAAAAAATAAAAATTTTAGCAAATATAAATCAATCTCCTGGAAAATATAGTCTGGTTTGGGATGGATATGATTCTTCCGGTTCACCAGTTAGTAGCGGATTATATATGTATGAAATGTTTGTTGATAGCAAATTTGTTGAAGGCAGGAAGATGTTATTATTGCAATGAATTCTATTTTCTATTCAAAATTTGTCATATTAGCCTAAACGACACAGGTGTTCATGTTGATCTGAATGAAAGGGATTCAGAGAGAACATCGACATAAATTCACGGTTGTGTTGTGCAAAAACAGAAATTCATTACAACATACAAGCATTTACAACGATTTTAATTGTACTTTAATATCAGGTAATATTTTTTATCGATGCCGTACACCAAATAGTGAATGGCATCGATACCAAAACATTTATTCCACAAGAATCTTAATAAAACACTTGATTTTTATCTCCTTAATTTGTACCCTTTGTTCAGATAAATCCTGCTCTAATTCTTACATTTTTTTCTACAAAATTTGAGGTTTTAAATGTCAACAAATGAAAAATACAAGGGATACAGAGACGCTGCATTAGGCATATTAAAAAATTTTAAAGTCCAGGTCTGGAGTGATGTTGAAGTTCAAACCAGGCGCGGAAATTTTAAAGGAATTGTTCTTCCGAGATCGGAAACTGCAGATAAAAAACATATTGTTCTGAAATTAAGGAACGGTTATAACGTAGGGCTTGCTGCTGATACAATTACCAGGATTGAAGAAACAGGATATAAAAAAGCAAATTATAAAATTCCGGAAAAAGAATTTCCGTACGAAAAAAATAAACCGAGGGTAAAATTATTTGGCACCGGCGGTACAATCGCCAGCCGGTTAGATTACCGTACAGGCGCGGTTATTCCGGCTTTTTCACCGGGAGAGTTATACGGCTCTGTGCCTGAATTAGCTGATATTTGTAACCTGGAAACAGAAAAACTTTACGGTGTATTCAGTGAGAACATGGGGCCAGAGCAGTGGATCGGTACGGCTGAAGCCATCGGCAAAGAAATAAAAAAAGGAGTGGATGGTATTGTCATCGGGCATGGCACTGATGTCATGCATCACACGGCTGCTATTCTTTCGTTTATGGTGCAGGAATCACCGGTGCCAATAGTGATGGTTGGTTCGCAGCGTTCCAGTGACCGACCTTCTTCTGATGCTGCTATTAATTTAATTAACGCTGCTAAAACCGCGGCAGAGAGTGATATTGCAGAAGTGATGTTGTGTATGTTTGGTCCCACCAGTGATCAGTACGATTTGCTTCATCGCGGTACGCGTGTTCGTAAAATGCACTCCAGCTACCGCTCTACATTCCGTACGATTGGAGATGTCCCATTAGCCATGATCAGCCGTGACGGCATACAATATCTGCGGGATGATTACAAGCGTCGCCGCAAAGACAAAAATGTTAAAATAAATACCGCTTTTGAAGAAATGGTCTCTATCGTTTACTATTATCCCAACATGCGCCCGGATATTATCGACGCTTTGGTTGACAATGGTTACAAGGGGATCGTGATTGCCGGAACCGGGCTGGGGCATGTGAATAAACCGGTTTACCCGGCTTTAAAACGAGCCCGGGAAAAAGGCGTAACAATTTATATGACAGTACAGACGCTCTGGGGATATGTGCAAATGTATGTTTACGATACCGGCAGGGATATAATGGAGTTAGGAGTGATTCCAGCTGCAAATATGCTGCCGGAGGTAGCTTATGTAAAATTAGGCTGGGCTTTAGGACAAACGGATGATTTAGAAAAAGTAAAGGAAATTATGCTAACGCCGATTGCAGGGGAGATCACGGAAAGAGAACCGCATAACGGCTATTTGGTTTATCAAGGTGGAATTCCTGAAGTGGAGGAGTTTATTAGTAAGTATTGGAAGTGATCTTTTAAAAATATAAAACTGAGAATATTAAAAGAATTCGTAACTGTTCAGCCACGGAGTCACAGAGAGCACAGAGCTAAAAACGGAACAAATACGGTTAAAAATTGGGTTATACCCGGAGAGTGTTACACAATATTTAGCACAGGAGAACTTTTACAAAAAAACTTAACAACTACATCTTGCAGCCTGAAACCATTATTCGTTATTCAGTTGGCTTTTCTCTGTGTACTCGGTGACTCTGTGGCAATGTTTTCTTTCCTGAAAAGTTAAAAAAATTCAAGATAACGAAAAAACAATTGTTTCATCGTAATAGGAAACTGCCGCAAAGACCACATCACACCTTTAACGAACAGTCTGAATGGAAGGGGAGAAGTGACGCATTCAACTTTTCCTGCTTTAATTGCTTTGATAATACTCGGAATACTTTTTTCTTCTGCCTCCACTATTGAATAGGTCGTGCCAAATTGAAATTTTAAATGGGTGTCGGAATTTCCAATCACCGGTAAATTATATTTTCGTGCTACTTCAACAGCTTTTTTATTGGGATTTAAAAATGAAAAGTACAAATGCGAATGTTCAATTGCATCGAAACATTTAATGTTGGGCACAAGATCCTCGCCAATGCAATGGGCTGTTTTGTAATACGGATGCGGCGCTATGACCAAAGTGTCTTCGCTTTTTTGTTTACATAAATCGTCATAAGAATTAATTCCTTTTATAATTGGGAAATTGATCATCAAAATGTGTTTTCGATTTATATAACCTTCAACTCCTGGGATCAGTAAAAGCCCCTTCTCCAAAGCATATTTTTCAATTTCAGGGTTTCGGTATTGAATGCCGTGATGCGTTAATGAGATTGCGTCATAGTTTTTTTCAACAGCCAGGTCGATTAATTCTTTCGGAGCAACCAGGTCGTTCCTGCCGCTGACTTTTTCTTCAATCAAATCATGAGATGTATGACAATGTAAATCGATTTTGAGTTTCAATTGTTAATCCAAAGCTGCATTCGTTCTTAAAACTGTAATGTTAGGTTTATTAGTAAGTAATCTGGCAACAGGGAAAGATCAAGGTCGAGGTCGAGATGAATTTTATTAGTCGTTCGCCAGGTATACAATATATAATGAGTTCTCGCAGTTGAAAACAAAAAATTAAAACCAACGGATAGAAACAACCCAACGGATGATATTTTTATTTAATATATGGTAAATACGCCATTTTTTTTGTTGGTTGGTAAAAAAATGATAGCAGAATAATTCTGCTATAAATTATTCTGTGAATAATATTGCAAACTTATAACAACATGTGTTTCCCCAAATGACCATTACCTATTGAGTGAATACTTATTTTCTTTATCCGTTGGGTTGTTTCTATCCGTTGGATTTTTCATTTTTCACTGCTCGATCTCATGCATTCTTTTTCTGCCATGTGAACGGTAACGAGCGCAAAAACTTATCGATCCCATACTTAATTTTTGATCTTAAACTCAACCAAAAATAGCTGTCGATTTTATACAAAAATGAAGGATCAAAATAACAATTTATGGTGCAGCCCTCGCAAAAAGGATATGTGCCCTGCTGTTTTTTGAATAGCTTCGCCATTTTTGACTTTCGAACCTGCTTTAAATTATCTTTAATCGGCATAGCCAACTGCTGAAAATGAAAGCAAGGAAATAATACTTTGTTGTTCGGTGAAATCACAATTGTTGATGTAACTGCGCGACACCTGGGAATAGCGCGTTTATTTCCCTTGCTGCGAATCAGTCGATGCAGCGCCCTGTTTTGATAAACATAGGGACTCTTTTGAAATTGTTCAATATAGTCTAATGTTTCAATAGTTATCTGTTGTTGTTTGTTGTATTTAAAGATAGGATTAACGATTAAAATTAATTTTTGTTCCTGGGCAAAATTTGCCAACTCGTCAATCGCCTTATAATTTGATTCGGTAACAGTAAACAATAAATCAGGTCGTTCACCCAATTTTTTTGTTATTTCAATGCTTTCCATTACTTTTGCATAAGAGCCTTTACCTCGAATTGAATCGTTTTCATCTTCGTCCAAAGAATCCAATGAGAAATGGAGCAAGCCAACCAAGCCAACAAGGTCTGCCGCTCGCTTGGGATAAAGCAAACAGTTGGTGGTAACAGAAGTGAAAAAACCATAATTTTTAGCAGCGCGCAGCATGTCCGGCAACTGCTGGTGGAGCAAAGGTTCACCGCCTGTCAAGTCAATAAATTTTATTCCGGCTGATTTTAGTTGGGGTAAGTTTTTTTTTAAATCTTCAAAAGAACAATCGGCCTTTATTTTCTTGCCGTAAGTTTTTTGAATATCACAAAAATCACACCGCGCGTTACAGCGATAGGTGATATAATAATTACATAAAATTGGTTTCATGGCTTTTGGTTAGTGGTTAGTGGTTAGTGGTGAGTGGTGAGTGGTAGATTAGTGAGTGGTGAGTAGTGAGTAGTAGAAAAACATTTATTAGTTTTCCATAATTTAGTACTAATCCCCACAACTCACCACTAACTACTCACCAATCACAAGTAACTACTCACCATTCACCAATCACAACTCACAAGTAACCACTCACCAAGAATCCCCTTTCCATTCAACAGTTGGATTGAACAACAAAATTAGGGACAGGATCAGCATATAAAAAAAAGAAAAAATTTTATATAGTGGCAGTAAAAATATAAGTTTTTGTTTGCCGGCTTTTTTTAATGTTGAAAAAAGTAACAGCAGATCACAAACTAATATTACAGCAAAAATTTCTCCGGCAAGTAAAAAATTTCCCATTATAAGCAGAGAGAAAATTGCTGTGTGAATAAAAACACTGGTGAGAATCAGCAGTTTCCCAAGCCAATGAACTGAAACACCGCCAACTGCCCATCGTTTGCGTTGTTTGAAAAAATCAAAAATATTTTCTACCGGTTTGCTTTGAACAATAGATTGATATTCTATTGGTGCAACTACTTGCCAATTCGTATTTTGGGTGATTGATTGAAGCAAAGCAAAATCCTCGGTCACACTGAAGCCAACGCCTTCATATCCACCAACTGCCTCATAAGCTTCCCGCCTGAATGCAAAATTATTTCCAATACAGGTGAGCGGTACTCCCATTCCAACTGTTCCGGCAGCGACCGTTAACATGTAAGCCCAATCCAAAGACTGCATTTTCGAGAAAAAACCATTATTTTGTAACTGGGTGAAACCAGCGACAATCCCAACATTTTCGTGAAAATACGGGATCGTATTTTGAATCCAACTGCTCGGTACTTCACAGTCAGCATCAGTAATTAAAATAATCTCACCACGACTTTTTTTAATAGCCTGGGAAATACCATTTGCTTTTCCCGAAAGATTTAAGTTTGTTTTATCATTCCGAAGATACTTAAAATGAGTTTTATCTTTTATGAAATCCAAAATGATGTTTTGAGTTTCATCGATCGATCTATCATCTACAATAAAAATTTCCAACAAATGCTGTGGGTATTTAAGCCTGTCCAGTGAAGTTAAACATTGGCGAATATTTTCAGCTTCGTCACGGGCTGCAACTATCACTGATACAGGTAATTCCAAATTGTTTTTGAGAATATATTTTCGGTTAAGCCCGTTAAAAAGAAGCAAGGCAAAACCCGCGTAAAGAGCAACTAAAATTAATATGAGAAACGTATAATTCAATCCGGCAGTCCCCGTGAAAATGAAATCAATTCAATAGTTGTTTTTATTAAAGATTGATAATAAGATATTTTGAGCGGTAAACGGTGTTCATCGTCGCTGAACCAGATGTTCAATTTAGAGCCTGGTTTTGCCAGGCGGTTGGTAATGATATCGGTTTTCCACGGGCGCTCTTCTTTTGTTGTTGATTGGAAACTTAACTGAATTTTGATTGTACTGAATTTTCCACACGGTACGTTTAATATTTCGTTTTCCGGCTGAAGTACTGCCTCAACTTCGGAAATTAAATATTCCGAATCAAGAAAAAATCTCAGCGTATCATTTTCCTCCCAGGGCTGAGCTCGAAGGAAATAGAGCATGGAAAAATAGTCAAAACAGGGTGATGGTAAAGACCATGAAATTGAATCGTTGAATGTTGCCTGATGATCCTGGTGATCGAAATCCAAAACAACGTTGTGCTGTATGTTTTTTTGGTCGATTTTTTTTATGGACTTTACCGGCAAAAATGTTTTTGTGTTAAAAAGAGTCAAATAACTATTATTTATTTTGAAAAGCTTTGTTGCAAGAGGGGTCGAATTCGTTTGCACCGATAATTGATACAGCATTGTCGAATTATTTGTGTTTGAATCAGCTACGAAGAATGCTAAATTTGCCACCTTCATGTTCAAGTATTTCATACTAAAATTCAACCGTTCACCTAATAAAACAAGCCCATTATTTTGTTTCTGCGGTTGAGCTTGAATATTGGAAAAAACCAAAATAAAAATGATAAAAATGTTTAAATGAGTTTTCATTCTAATTGAAAAATTCAGGTTAAAAAGTAAAATTAAGAAATTTATGGTACAATAATTTCAGTAAAAATGCAAGTGGTTTTTGATGAATTGAAACATAATTTAATTTTTTGTAATCCCTTAATTTTTCAACAAAATACTTGACTTCAATGTTCAAATTCCTTACCTTTAGCGGTTTAAAAATTTCTAATGTTGGATCGGTTAATAACATTCAGAATTTATTTAAAGAGGTTCACGGCTATTCAGTTAGCTTCGCAAGCTGAAATTATTTACAAAATAAGATTGGTAGTTCCCCCCTTTTGAAGGGGGGATAGGGGGGATGTCATTAAATTACAAATAGTTATAAGAACATCCCCCTAAATCCCTACCACAGGCACTTCCTTCGGTCGCATTCAAAGGGAGACTTTGGAATCATCAGTTTTAAACATTTGCGGAGCTAACTGGATAACCGTAAAAGAGGTTTTTTATGGAACTCAAAATAATAAAAATAGATAATCCCGAAAATCTGAATCTAATTTTGGGACATTCTCATTTTATCAAAACCGTTGAGGATATTCACGAAGCATTGGTCAATTCGGTTCCGCAAATAAAGTTTGGAATTGCTTTTTGTGAAGCCTCGGAAAAACGACTTGTGCGCTGGTCCGGAAATGACAATGAGCTCATCGAATTGGCACAACAAAATGCGCTGCAATTGAGCGCCGGACATTCGTTCATTCTTTTTATGAAAGAGGCATTTCCCATCAATGTTTTGCAAGCAGTAAAAAATGTGCCGGAAGTCTGCCGTATTTTTTGTGCCACGGCAAATCCGGTTGAGGTTATTATCGCCGAGTCAGACCTGGGACGGGGAATTTTAGGCGTCATTGATGGATTGAAAACAGTGGGCATTGAGAATGAGCAGGACATCGAAGACAGGAAAAAATTATTAAGACAGTTTGGGTATAAATTGTAGGTTGTAGGTTCAATGTTCAAAGTTGCAGGTTTTAAGTTAAAAGTTCCAGCTTGAAAAATTAATCTACAACTTAAAAACGTAAACTTTGAACAGAAATAATATTAAAGCATTGAACGTTGAACTTTGAACACTTGTGCCCGAAGGGTATACAAAATGATTGCAATTCTATGATTTGTTTTATAAATTAAGAGTGGATTTTTGGAGGATAGAATAATGAAATTAAGTGAAATAATGTCGGATGATATGATCATTATCCCGTTGAGAAGTCTGGATAAGGAAGATATAATTGAAGAGATGGTTGACCACTTATATGAAAAGAAAAAAATTGGAAATAGAAAAAAAATTCTACAGGCAATTTTAGATCGCGAAAAAGTTATGAGCACTGGTGTAGGCTACCATGTTGCAATTCCTCACGGTAAAGCCGAAGGTGTGCAGGATATTGTCGCCTCACTGGGAATAACTCAAGGCGACGTTGATTTCCATTCCATTGATAATAAACCGGTAAGACTGATATTTTTATTGGTGGGGCCGCCAGATAAAACAGGACCGCATTTGAAGGCGTTGAGTAGAATTTCCCGCTTAATGCACAGGAAAGAATTCCGAACAAAATTATTGAAATCAAAAACCCCGCGTGAAGTGATGGATGTAATTGAACAGGAAGAAGAAAGATATTTTGAGGCGAACTAGCAGTAATATTGTTTGTTTATAGTTTAACAAAATACATTCGTTGCATTGCTAAATGAAAAATAATTATTGCAAAGGTCGAGATCAAGATCAAGGTTAAGAAAAAATAGGAAACTTTTTCTTGATCTCGACCTTGACCTTAATCTTTTTGTTTGCTATTTTGTGCAAGAAATTTAATGCTGAACGTAAATTTAATTGTGAAAGAGATATAAATGCCTTTCTGTCCCGAATGTAAGTACGAATACTTACCCGAGATATCAAAATGCCCGGATTGCGAAAAAGAGCTTGTTGATGTTTTGCCGCCGGAAGAAAAAATGTCGGATGAACCATGGTTACCATTGCGCGATTTGCCCGGGAATATGTATGCTGAAATGGTGAAGGAAGTTTTGGATAACGCCGGGATACCTTCGATGATTAAATCCGATGTCATCAGCAGCGCGTATGGAGCCAAATCAGTTAGCGCTCCCGGTGCGTCAGCACAAATTTTTGTGCCGGAAAAATATCATAAAAAATGCCGGCAAATAATTCTTGATATGATGGATCATATATGATTTTTTAAATTATTCCATTTTCGGGATTTTTTAAAATGCCATTATAATGGAGAATATAAAATGACACAAAAAGATATAATTTTACGTGAAATGCAAGACGTTTCAGACAATTTTACAGGTGATGTTTTAAATTATATTCGTTTTTTAAAATTTCAACATTTTCAAGAAAAATTAGAAATTACATCGCTAAGTGAATCAGCTCTGAAAAAAGATTGGTTGTTGCCAGAAGAGGAAATAGCATGGCAAAATTTATAAAAGGAGAAGTAGTTGTCATACCTTTCCCTTTTTCTGATTTAAGTCAGGCAAAAAGACGTCCAGCTTTGGTACTTTCTTCATTACCCGGTTATGATTTGATTCTTTGCCAAATTACCAGTCAACAAATCACTGATAGCTACGCAATACCGCTCAAAGAATCAGATTTTGATCGTGGATCATTAAAGGTTGAAAGCAATATTCGACCAAACCGGATTTTTACCGCTGATAAAGCCATTATTTTATATTCAGTTGGGATGTTGAAACAAGAAAAAATTGATTTTGTTATCGATAAATTAATTGAAATTTTGAAAAGTACATAGATAGTAATCTTAATTATTAGGTTTATACAATATCCATATTTTCATGCTCTCCAAATCTAACTTGAAAAAGATCACCACTTTAAAAACGAAAAAAATCCGAACCCAGAGACAACTGTTTTTGATTGAAGGATTACGAAATTGTTATGAAGCACTTCAATCGGATTTTGTCGTTGAAACATTGCTTGTCCAAGCAAACAAAAGTTCAAAAGAAATTACTGAATTAGTTGAATTTGCCTCGGCACAAAATACTGAAATAATAAATATTTCTGACGCAGAAAAAAAAGTATTAGCAGAAACAGTTCATTCCCAGGGGATCTTTTGTGTTGTACAGCAGAAACCATTTTCTATTGATTCAATTAATAAAAAAGAAAGTGAATTTATTGTGATCATTGATTCGGGGCAGGATCCCGGAAACCTTGGCACAATAATTCGTACCTGTGACTGGTTTGGCGTAGATGTCGTTATTTTGGGAAAGGGAAATGTTGAACTTTATAATCCAAAAGTGGTGCGTTCAACAATGGGTTCAATTTTTCATTTGCCGGTTGTTGAAAACGTAGATTTGGAACATTTCCTACCTGACATTAAACAAATGGAGTTTCGTATTTTTGCGGCTGATGTTGCCGGGCAGACTCCCTATTTTGAAGTAAATTACAGCAAACCTTTGGCGTTGATCCTGGGAAATGAAAACAAAGGAATAGATAAAAAATTTATTCCATTTGTTGATGAAATGATTTACATCCCTTCATTTGGAAAAGCGGAATCATTAAATTTAGCTTCAGCCGGGGCAGTGTTAATTAGTGAAGTAGCTTTGCGAAAGCTCTGTACAGGAGATTTTGAAAAAACAAAATACTGATATTCACCAGGTGTATGCTTATAACCCAGTTTAGTGAGCTTTCGTAAAGCTAAACACAGGAGATCTAAAAAGAATAAAATACTGAAATTCACCAGGTGTATGCTTCTATACAAATTTTGTGAGCTATCGTAAAGCTAAACAAAGGTGATCTCAGAAAAACAAAATACAGATATTAGCTCAGCTTTACGAAAGCTATAACATGAGAATTCTGAGTAAATTAGAAATTCATTTTAGAGCCTCCGCATAAATTAAAATATATTGAAAAACAAATCAATATATTGTGATACCAGGTTTGTTGTTGTCAATATATGGTATGCTAAACGAATTTTGATTTAATTTATGCGCCGGCTGTTTAAATAAACATTGTAACAGTTCAGTGTTATTAAAAATGTCATTCTGAGGGAGCTTGCGACCGAAGAATCTCCCCAATGTTTACAATTACTACGAGATTCTTCACTTACCAACCTCCCACATCGCCCCCCCTCGTTCAGAATGACATGAATACGACGAATAGCTGAACAGTTACTAAACATTTTTATAAAAATTGACAAATCAAGCTTTCGTAAGGCTAAAGGAAGATCATGAATTCAAACAACCAAATAAATAATTACCCGCCAGCACATCATGTTATTTTTGTTGTGCTGTTTACAATTGTTTTTGTTTTTGTAGTTAGTTTGATCGGTTATATTATTGGCGGCAAGACCGGGCTTTTTTTGCTTGAAGGCTTAATAATTGTACCTGCATTAGCCTATGCAGTTTACAGGAAATATGATCTGAAAAATATTTTTCGCTTGAGAAAGGTAAATATACAAATTGTTTTAATCAGCATTTTTGTCGGGTTTGGTATTTCTTTTATCGCAGATGGGCTTGATAGATTATTTCAACTTTTTTTCCCAATGCCGGAAATTTTTGAAGAACAACTGCTTGAAAGTTTTGCTATTCATTCGGTTTCGGATTTTGTGATCATCGTTCTTTCTGCGGTTGTTTTTGCCGGAATTTTTGAAGAAATGTTGTTTCGGGGATTTGTACAAAAAACGTTTGAAAAGGAATTTAGTATCACCCAGGCGATCCTTGTAACTTCATTTATCTTTGGCATGATTCACATGAATCCCTGGTGGCTGATACAAATAAGCTTTTTCGGAATTTTCCTGGGAATTTTAGCGTGGAAAAGCGACAGCATTATTCCTTCAATGATTGTTCATTTTATCAACAACGGATTGTCTATTATTTTTATTAATTCTGTTCAGGATAATGACCAATTATTTTTATACCAAAATAATATTTATATACCACTAATAATTGCCGTTTGTTTTATTACATTCTTTGGATTTAAATTGTTTATTAATATTTGTGATAAATCTCAGCATGGTAAGATATAGGGCAAGATGCCATCTTGTCATACAATTTAATTTGTATCCGCTCAATAAAATAGGGTAAGTGCATTATATCTACTTTGTTACATGTTTAAAAATTTTATCGCAGAATAATTTGTAGCAGAATAATTCTGCTACAAATTATTCTGCGATATAGCGAATTTATAATAAAAGACTGTTTTACAAATTACCAATAAATATTGAATGGATACTTTAATTTGTTTTTAATCTAATAAAAAATAGCCAAAAAGAATCACATAACTTCAAAGGAAGCAAAATTTGAAAAATTCAACAAAAGCCCCAGACGTCAGAATTGGAGTACTCCAATCTACTGACAAAGTAGAATTTTTGTGCAATGAAATTTTTCATCTTCAAAATGAAAATGGTGAAAGACTTTTTAAAGGTGTTCCCGATCAAAAATTTTCTTTGACAATTTCTACAAGCAAACCTGCTGAAATAAATTACCAGGTTCGGGCGGGCATTGAAAAAGATCGAACCATTGCACAAGACAGGGCAGCAGATCTCATGAAAAAAGGTTTGACCGTCGAAATACGTGAAGTTGGCGTGTCTTTTGAATTGAACGATCAAGAGATCGATAACAAGGAGTATTGGATAGCGATTGGCAATTTTCAATTATACGCAGAAGCGCTTCAATTTAAAAATGATCAAGCTGATTCCGGTGAATATGTGGTTATTCAAAAAATAAAAAAACAGGCTGAAGGCAGCATTGAGTTGAATGGAAAGAACATGGGCGCAACAGTTAGGATCGTTCCTGAAAATCATAAAGATTCGACGTGTATTACAGTTTCAAATGTGATTATTGGCATTGAATTCCATTGGCAGAAATTTGAGGATTTGGACTACCGGGGTATAATTGAAGTGGGATTAAACAACCAGGGCAAGTTAGCTGTGATTAATGAAATTGATATGGAAAGCTACCTGACAAGCGTAAACTCTTCGGAAATGACCCCGGATTGCCCGCTTGGGCTTTTGGAAGCCCAAACAGTTGCTGCGCGCAGCACTGTCTTTGCCACCATGGGAAAACATCACTATAATACGAACTTTCATTTATGTTCGGATGATCATTGTCAATGCTATCATGGCAAAAAACGGGAGCAGCAGCCATCGCAACAGGCTGTGAAAAATACCTGGGGGCAGGTAATCAAGTTTGAAGATGAAATTTGCGATGCGCGCTACTCAAAAATATGCGGCGGAATCATGGAAGCGTATCATGATGTATGGGAGAACATAAACATTCCATATATGACATCAGGAATTGACAGTGATAATAAAATTGAGTTCCCTGCAAATACTGAAGACAAAGCCAGGCAATTGATAGACACTAAAGTCCCTGCATATTGCAATACGGATTTGTATCCATTACCTCCAAAATTAGCCGGATTATACTCCACAAAAAACCTCTTCCGTTGGGAAGTGAGCTATGCCCGCCAGGAAATTGAAGAGTTGATCCTGGAGAAAACAGGGGAAGACATCGGCGAATTTTTGGATATTGTCCCCCTTGAGCGCGGCGATTCCGGCAGGTTGATTTACATTGAACTTGTTGGCACAAAGAAAAAATTAAAAATCGGCAAAGAACTGGAGATCAGGCGAGCACTTTCTAAAAGTCATCTTTACAGCTCTTGTTTTTATGTGGAGAAAGAAATTGGATCGGATGGGAGAGCGGTTCAATTTATTTTAAAAGGCGCCGGTTGGGGACACGGAGTTGGTCTCTGCCAGGTTGGGGCTACTGTGATGGCGATGAAAGGGATTTCGTATGTTGATATTTTAGTACACTATTATAAAGGTGTGAGGTTGGAGAAGTTGTATTAAAAATTTGGTAATAGTTCACCTCCTTTTTTATTTTTTCTTGTTATGCTTGCAAAAAATGATTTACGATTAACGATTAACGATTTTTGATTTATGAAGGAATGGGGTATGAAAAAACAGAAGTCATTAAATCAACAATACTTCTAAAATCGTAAATCGTTAATCGTTGTTCTGAGATCAAAAGAAGGAACTACAAAGGTGGTG
This sequence comes from Candidatus Zhuqueibacterota bacterium, assembly GCA_016783825.1. Taxonomy (GTDB): domain Bacteria; phylum Zhuqueibacterota; class Zhuqueibacteria; order Thermofontimicrobiales; family Thermofontimicrobiaceae; genus Nigeripontimicrobium. Next base: position 16,612 of record JADHVV010000096.1, read on the forward strand.
AACTATTACGGAATTTGAAAACCTGGTATGTTTTTTTAAAAAGGGTTTTATCGAAAATCAGGAGATTCATTTGAAAGATAACAAAAACAAAACAAATTATAAAGTCGGCTACATCGCCCTCATCGGCAAACCCAACGTGGGAAAGTCCACGCTTATGAACGTTTTGTTGGGGCAAAAACTTTCCATCGTAACCCCTAAACCGCAAACCACGCGGCACCGCATTCTTGGTATTTTGAGTGAAGAAAATACGCAGATGATATTCCTTGACACACCGGGATTGCTCAAACCTCGGTACAAATTACAGGATAAAATGCTGGGAGCTGCCCGGCGTGCGATTGATGAATCGGATGTCCTGCTTTTAATGGTGGAACCTGAGGAAAAGATTGATGAGGTGATAATAAATATCTTGTCCACTATGAAAGGTTCTCAAAAATCTGTTATTCTTGTTATCAATAAAATTGATACAGTCAATAAAAAGAAACTGCTGCCCATAATTGACAGGTATGCTTCAAAATTTAATCTCACAAAAATATTTCCCATTTCCGCTTTGAAACAAGAGGGATTAGATGAATTAAAAAGTTGCTTAAAAGATAATTTACCAAAGGGATTTCCCTTTTACCCTGAAGACATGATTACCGAACACCCTGAAAGATTTTTTGTTTCGGAGATAATCCGGGAAAAAATATTTCAAAATTACGGAGATGAAATTCCTTATTCCACAACCGTGCTTATTGAAGAATTTAAAGAACGGGAGGGAAGAAAAGATTTCATCCGCGCAAATATCATTGTTGAAAAGGATTCTCAAAAAGGGATTCTCATCGGGAAAAAAGGCGCTGCTTTAAAAAAAGTAGGTTCATCTGCAAGAGATCAGATTGAACAGTTTCTTGACCGGGAAGTTTATTTGGAATTGTTTGTTAAAGTTAGAGAGAAGTGGCGCAAGAAAGATGTGTTTTTGAAGGAGTTTGGGTATGGTTAGTGCGTAGGGGGGAAATGTCAACTCTATTTTTAATAAAATTGATAAAGTGATTAATACAAGAAAAAAATATGTATCCGATCACAGTGTAGAAATCTTTTTTGACAGGATAACTGGATGACAAGGATTTACGGGATTTTTATTTAATGTTTGAATCAAATTATTTATTCAATACTATCCCGTTAATCCATAAGATTGTATATTGAAATATTCTAAAAGTTATCCACACTAGTAGTAGCGCGGTGAAATGTTGATAACTTTACTTTTTCTTTGAAAGTGTTACAAAATTCAGTATATTCCCTCATTTAATAAGGTTGAGGATCCGACCCTGCT
>JADHVV010000097.1 GCA_016783825.1 Candidatus Zhuqueibacterota bacterium
TAAGAAATAAAAATGTTTCTATATACAGAAAATTTTACGGTGGTCTTGCACGATTTGTGTTTCTTATATGAGAAACATTTTTTACAGGAACCAAACGATTTTCCAATCCCAGGGATAATACCTCCTGGTAAGGTAGTTGCCAAAGCTTATAAATCAATTTATCAAAATACTGAATAATTGTAATGTCTTGAATTCTAATAATTATCTCACCCCCCTGAATAAGAATGGCAGCTCTAACCTGGTCCGGCAGTTTTGGTTTGTTAGTTGGTGGGGGTTTCTGCAGATCAGGCATGAAGATTTCTCCTGTGAAGGATAAAGGATTTTTTTAAGTCCTGTCAAATCAAGAAGTACGTATTAATATACATTTATAAAACAAGAATGTCAAGAAGAAAACAATCTTTTTCTAAAAAATATATTTCATTAGCGTTTCAACAACTTAAAAGTAAGATTGCGAAACTCCCAAAAATAAGCGCAGATTTTCCAAACACATTCAATCTCTCTTTCCAGATTATTGCTGCACCTAACGTGGTAAGAAAAATGATGCTAATATTTGAAACAGGGTAAACGATTATCGCAGGCAGGAGTAAAGCAGGTGATGCTAGTACGCAAGGGAGGGTGCGGGTAAATGATCAGGTTGCAAAAGCCGCAAAAATTATAAAAATCGTCGATACTATTGCAGTCAGGTTAAAGTCAAAAACCAGGATGTTTGATGTGCTGGACATTGTCAATAAAAGCATCAAAGCAGCTGATGCCAGGCTGTTATACAATGAACATGAATTATCAGTCGAGGAAAAAGAAGCGGAAGATATTCGAAATCTTTTTTACAAATCATCCAAAATGACTCACCCCAAATACAAAGGACGTCCGACTAAAAAAGAGCGGAGGGAAATGGATAAGTTTCGGGATAAATAAAAAAAGCCCCCAGTTTTCACCAGGGGCTTCGGAGGGAGGAAAAAATGAATCTATAAAAATCTGTAACCTGTTCCATGAATAGTTTCTATGTATTGCGATGGATATTTATACTCGCCAAGCTTTTCTCTTAATCTTTTTATATGAACATCAACAGTTCGATTCGTAACATAAACTTTGCGTCCCCACACTTTCTCTAAAATCTCTTTGCGTGAAAACACACTATCTCTTCTCGATGCCAACAAATAAAGAAGTTTAAATTGGATATAGGTTAAGTCAATTGTTTTACCGGATTTTATGACCTTGTGCTCATCCAAATCGATCTCAATATCTTTAACTTTAATCTTTTTACTTTCGTTTCTGTCATTGCGACCGATAACTGCTCTCATTCTGGCAACCACTGATCTATTACTGAATGGCCTAACCACATAATCATCAGCCCCTGTTTGAATCGCACGAATAATGTCGGATTCTTCTCCATTGCTTGAAAGCATAACCAGCGCTGACTTTCTGGTATCAAAGTCATCTTTTAAATTTTTGCACACATCCCATATTCTTGAATCAAAAGTATCACAATTTACTACAACCGCTTTTGGTTTCTCTTCCAGCGCTGCCTCTTTTACAAAATCGAGATCACTTACACGTGTAACATTAAATCCCTCATTGTCCATCAAAGTAAAAAGGGAGCCTTCAGAGTTGTCGAGCTTATCAACTAATAATATTCTTCTTTTTCCCATATCCATCTTTCACCTCAAATTTTCTTATTTTGATTTTCTTGATTTATCCCCGCATCGGGATATAATGCTAAACATACGTGTCAGCAGATTCACATTAACTATTTACATCTAAATCCAGGCAACCTTATTCTTTTCCCGATGCAAGGATAAAGTTAAATTAACATTTTGCAACTATTATAACGTCATACAAACATTATGCCAAAATGTTATCAGATTTGAATAATTGTTAATAAAGGTTCATATATTTAACATTAATTTTAATTTTATTATGTATTATTTATATTTAGCTGATAAAGCTATTGTTAATTAAAAAATTATGTTCTACAATGCCACAAACAATGGAATAAAAAACATTAAATATTAGACCGGTTATTGACCAGAAACGTGAATAATATTCATCCATTTGTTACTAAATGCTAACCAATTCATCTCTATTGAAACTTTTAATTCAAATTGAAATACATTTATTCGCAAAAATATTAAAACATGAAAAACTATTTATTCGCTTGAGATTCCGCAAGTGCAGTCAAACCTCCAATTGCTCCAAGGTTCATTGATTCCAGTGCAGAACTCGGTACGATTACAAGGGAGCCTTTTTCTTTGAGACCTTCAAAGAGCATATTCATGCCGCGCAATTGCAGCGCTACAGGATTGTCGTGATAATTTTGGCTGGCTTGTTTAAACTTTTCTGAAATTTCAGTTTCTGCTGTTCCAAGAATAATTCTGGCTTGTCTCTCACGTTCAGCCTGGGCTTGTTTACTCATGGCATCTGCCAATGCTTCAGGAAAAACGATATCTTTGATTCCGACTGTCTGGCAGGTTATTCCCCAGGGATTAGTATGCTCATCGAGTGTGGATTGCAATGCTTCTGCAATTCTTTCCCTGTTTTGCAGCAAATCAGCCAGTTCATGTTTTCCGATAATATCGCGCAATCCTGTTTGAGCGATATATGAAACAGCCGAGATGTAATTTTGAACTTCGAGTGCTGATTTTTCAACATCCCAAACTGTCCAATATACCACTGCATCAACATTAACAGGAACCGTATCTTTAGTCAATGTCTCCTCAGCTTTGAAATCTGTTAAGCGCACTCTTTGATCGATATAATTATCCACCCGGTCGAGAATCGGAATAATGAAAAACAATCCTGGTCCGCGCAATCCAACAAATTTTCCCATTCTTAATACAACAGCTTTTTCCCACTGGTCAGCGATGCGAATGGACGATGCAACCAGCGCAGAAACAAGAATCCCGGCAATGATATAAACCTGGCCTATTGATGTGAAAAAATACAAAACCACATTTGTTACTAATAATACCAGTAAAACAGTAACTGAAATCGGATTAAGTATTGGTTTTCTTCTTATACTCTTATTCATTTTTGTACTCCTTTATTCTTTAGTTCGTTTATTAATTCATTTACTGTAAAACCATAGCTCGAAGCTATGTTTGTGAATTCCGTACAAATACTCTTTAATTTTCCCCGTCTTTCTTTTTCAGAAATCTTAACCTGAACTCTGCTTATGAATGTACCTGTTCCCTGCTGTGTCTCTAAAATGTTTTTGATTTCCAGTTCTTTGTAAGCTTTGATGACGGTATTCAAATTTACTTTCAGGTCAACTGCTAGCGCCCTTACTGTTGGCAACTGTTCTCCAACTGTTAAAGCGCCTGTGGCTATGCCATATCTAATCTGATCAATAATCTGGCGATAGAAAGGAATTCCACTTTTGGGATCTAATTTAAATTCAATCAATTTGAATCACCTCCTCGTTTTGTTTGCAAGTGATTTGTTCTTCTATTGTAATAGTTTTATAGTACAATAATAATATAAAACTATAAATCAAAAAAGTCAAGTGGTTTTTTACTTTTTTTGATTTTTCTATTCTTCAATAAACTTGAAAAGTTTTTTGTTAAAAATGTTTAAAGAAATTAGTGGAGTAGAATTGTAGAATTCTTGATTGAATTATAGAACTAAAAATGAAGGCTTATTTAGGGCAATTGAAATAGAGAAAGAAAGGTAAAACTTAATGCTTTTTATACTTGTTATGGTTTGTTTTAACATCGCATGAGCAATTTTTTTAACACAAATTCCATGTTTTAGATAAAAGCGGCGGTGGCTGTACCACAAAAATTGCTTTAAAACGACTGCTACTGCTACTTCTCAATTTTAGACCATCAGAGTTACTTATTACCTATAGTTGAACGGATGCTGCATATTAATCATTTAATATCACAATGATCATAAACACAGCAAAGAGTATCCAATAATTAAAAAACAATTTTGTGAGCTGAGTTGCAATTCCTTCTATTTTATATTCTTTTCTGAAACTTCTCACACGAGTCCAGACAATCTCGTTAATTACATTTTTAGCCATAATTGTTGTCCAGTGTTATTTTCTGTTCGGATTTAATTCCACGGCATTTACCATCTCATTGTAACTTTCATTTAGTCGCAACTTATAAGGTTCAAATGACTGTTTAATAATATCTGGCAATCCATCCTGCCAAGGTATTCGCTCTCGATTTTCATTGAGCGCCTGAATTTCATTTTTAAGTTTTCTTTTCAATGATCTCTTCTGATTTAGCGAACCACTTGTCTCTAACTCTTCCAATTGGCAACTCAACATCGAATGGAATAGTCGATGAATTTTTTTCACAATTCTATAACGTCTTTCTCTTTTAACTTCTTCCTTGTAACTATCCATATCTTCATCCGAATCATCATAATGCCAACTTTTTTTACCATCTTTATTATCACCAGCCAATTGGAAATCAGGGCCATCTTCCGGGGGCTTGCCCAGGTAAGAATAGTAAGTCAAAATATAAATATAATAATATTCTCCCAGCCCCATGTTAGTTTCCAATAAGGCATAGTTTCTTACTTTGTAAAACTCTACCATCAGGGGAATGGCTTTGATTCCCTTGCCAACAATATTCATGACCATGTTAAAGGGTTTAATCTCTTTGTTTTCTGCTTTTTCTATCTCACCGGCAATGGTTAGCAGCGTCTTTTCAAGTTCGGCGCTCACACCAGCGATACTATCGCGTACTGTTAAAAATGCTTCCATCCTTTCTGCCTCAATTTTTCCATCCGCTCGTGGACAGAAATCCCGGGCTTTGCCAAATCGTTCTTCCACTAATTCTGTCGAAGTTTCAGTTTCCTTAAATTCATTTATAGTATTCTTAACCAACATATAACCGACCATAATAATAAGAACAGCGATTGCAATGATAACTGCACACCCGATGCCGCAACCTGTCAACCATTTTGTTGTATTATTTGACATAATTTTTCTCCTTAAAATAGATTTTGATATTGATACTTTACGCTTTTAAACTTTTATTGTTTCAATCGGGCTGTTTCAAAGTTTGCCCTAAAATTTATTTATAATTACCCTGGACCCTGTTAATTTAAATTTCTTAAATAACGCTTGCTTATTTAACTAATCTTTTTATATTTAATGTTTGAACAAAAATTGAATTATTTGATCTCACCCCGGGCCTCTCCTAAAAGGCTAACCCTTACCTATATCTTTTAGGAAGGGAGAAGAGGTAAACATTTTTTTGTCAGTCGTCCCTGGCGGGACTTGTAATGTATTGTTTTTACAGAATTCAGTGTTGCGCCATTTGACAAGGGAGAGAGCCTTAGTAAGTACGTGGCAGAAGTCATTAACCTGATCGACAATAGCGGATTGGATTATCGCCTTGGCGCCATGACTACAACTGTGGAAGGTGATGTGCACGAAATATTTGATTTGATAAAAAAATGCCACTTGAAAATGCGTCAATACTCAAACCGTGTTGTAACCCACATAACAATCGATGATCGGGAGGGCGCATGTAACCGCCTTTTTGGCAAACCGGAATCCATTGAAAAAAAGTTGGGAAAAAAATTAAAGAAATAAAAGGTAAAACATTATGAACCCGGAATTCGTCCTAATTTTAGTAACAGCTGCTGATACAGCAGAGGCGGAACTAATCAGTCAAACATTAGTTGAAAAAAAATTGGTTGCTTGCTGTAGTATTGTGAATCCTGTTTCATCCATTTTTCACTGGAAAGGTAACATCGACCGGGAAACAGAAGTTCTTATGATCTTAAAATCCGTCAAAAGCCATTTCAATAAAATTGTGAAAGAAGTCCAAAAATTACACAGCTATGAAACACCGGAAATAATCGCGATTCCAATTATTGCCGGATCAGAAGATTATCTCAATTGGATAAAAAACGAAACAAAGCTTGACTAATGGAAATAACTATTTTAGGCAGCGGATGCGGCATTCCATCGCTCGATAGAAGAGCTCCGAGCATTTTAATTTGCGTTAAAAATCATCAGCTATTATTTGACAGCGGATCAGGAACTTTGGTTCGTCTTTTAAAGGCAGGCATAAATTATACGAATCTCGAACAAGTTTTTTACACGCACACGCACTCTGATCACTGCGCCGACCTTGTACCGTTATTGCAAGCGCTTTGGACAACACCCGACTTTAAGCGGACAGCGCCGATGTATTTATACGGGCCATTGGGGTTTTCAGATTTTATGGAAAAGATGGAGCACGCTTTTGGCGAATGGGTAACAACTCCAAACTTCCCTTTGTTTGTTCAGGAGTTGCATCAAACAGAGATTGCTTTTTCAGACTTTTCGGTGCAATCCCTGCCAATGAAACACAGTGATTTTTCTAATGGCTACCGAATTGAAAACAAGCTCGGCAAATCTGTTGTCTATTCCGGGGATACCGATTATAATGAAAATATCATCAAATTAGCCCGGGATGCTGATGTACTGGTGCTGGAATGTTCTTTTCCGGGGGAAAGAAAAACGGCTGGGCATCTTGTGCCAACCGAGGCAGCAGAAATTGCAAAACAATCAAATTGCAAGAAATTAGTTTTAACCCATTTTTATCCACCGTACGAAAAGCTTGAAAAAGAAATTATTAATGTAATTCCGAAAATTTATAACGGCGAACTTGTTATTGCTTATGACTTTTTAAAAATAATCGTTTGAATGATTAATTCAATATCAAATAAATTGCTAAAAGATCATTTTATAAAAATAGCGTTTATTATTTCTGTTCTTTTGCATCTTCTTTTCCTGCTTTTTTTTAATTCTTTAAGTTCAATAGAACTTTTCCCAAACGATATTGATGAATTACAATTGGAAACCGCAGAAAAGGAAAGGCGACTGGAATTTGAATTAGTTGAAACACCGGATGATGCCCGAAGCGACATTCCACCGGAAAACGCTGATTTGGTTTCTGACAAAAATGCTATTGCAAAAGATGGTAACATCGAAAAAGATAAAGCTGAGGGCAATCCCTATTCCGAGGGTGATCTTGATGTTAAAAATTTGCCAATAGTCAATTTAGAGCCCGTTCCTGCAAAATCGGCTGAACCTAAAAAACAATCATCTTCAGAAAACTCGAAAGAGCAAAATAATGATTCTGAATCTGAATTCGTTTTTGAAAAATTCAGCAGGCAGCAGCTTTTAAAAGATTCACAAGTTTTGCCCCAGGTTCGCCAGGAGAATTTAAACAGACCGCTGTACGAAAACACGGAATTCAACGCCAAAGACCTGGGCGGTTTTTCGTTTAATACCTATAACTGGGATTTTGCTCCCTATATGTTGGCGATGAAACGAAAGGTGGAGCACAACATTTTTCCGCCTCCTGCCTTTACGCACATGGGGCTTATTGGCGGTGATACAATTTTACGGTTTAAAGTAATGCCTAATGGAGAAGTAAAAGACCTTAAAGTTTTACGATTTTCAGGTCACCCTTCTCTAAAAGAAACGAGTGTACAGGCAATTCTGAATTCATCTCGATTCAAACCATTGCCTGCGGATTTTCCCGAAGATTTTCTCGAGGTAACAGCATCATTTTCTTATTATGTTAACAGGCGGAGATAATAACTTTTACCTAACCTGGACAAGCCAGAATCAAAAAGGTGACTGGGTAATAAGTTTATTAGTTACTAAACAGTGAACTTCTTGCCCAATGGGCAAGAAAATCTCACGCAGAGACGCAAAGTTTACGCAAAGAAAAAATAAAAAACCTTTGCGAACTCTTTGCGGCTTCGCGACTTTGCGTGAAATTCTTTCCTGTCGGTTCTGGCTTGTCCAGGTTGGGTAATTGGGGATTTCTAATACTGACACCTTTTTTATTACCCAATTACCATATTACCAAATCACCTTTTAAACGCTCTTTTTTGAATTCAATATTTACTTTGCTCAATCTTCGGCAGATTTCTATTATAGATCGAAGATGCGCCGTCTTTTTTGGAGCATTGATCCTCCTTCGGCGGATTTTTATAATAGATTGATTCGACAAGGAGAATTCGCCGAAGGAGAATATGCAAGAAATTCATTGTTTAGTTATTAAATTCAGGAACCATTAATGCAAGAAGCTTGGCTATTATTAAAACAAGGTGGAATCGTAATGATTCCCTTAATTCTATCTTCCATTTTAGTTGTTGCTATTATTATTGAAAGATCCTTTGTATTAAGAAAGAAAAAAATTCTAATACCGGAAATAGTTAACGTTATTGAGACGATTAAAAAACCTGAAGACGTCCATCTCGCTATTTCAATCTGTCAAAAAAAGAAAGGCGCCTTTTCCAGCATTGTCCAATTGGGGCTGGAAAACAAGTCGCTGCCGAAATTCGAACTAAAAGAACTAATTACCGACCAGGGACGGCAGGAAGTGAGAACCCTGGAAAAAGGATTAGTGATCCTGGAAACTGTTGCCGGGATCGCGCCTTTGCTTGGTCTGCTTGGAACCGTAATTGGCATGATCAAAGTATTCGATGTTATTTCTCAACAGGGACTTGGTCAAACACAAGCGTTATCCGGGGGCATCTCCCAGGCGCTGATCACCACTGTTATTGGTCTTTCAATTGGAATTCCTTCCCTTGTCGTTTATAACTATTTTACCGATAAAGCGGAAAATTTAATAATGGATATTGAAAAATTTACAACGCAATTGTTGAGAAAGCTTTCTACCTTCCATGCTGCTAGTAACGCTGAAAGTAGTTCAGGTGTGTAGTAATCCGGTTTTGCATTACAAGGTTACTGGGTAATTAGTGAACTGGGTAATTGGGATTTTCTCATACTGGCAAATTTTTATAACCGAATTACCTTATTACCAAATTACCTGTCAAGAGTTCTTTTTGAATTTAACGGCTTAAGTACATCCAGGTTTATGTACAAAATTTCAGGATATATTTCAGATGCAGTTACTCGAAAAAAAAAGAAGAAAAGTTATTATCAACATTACTTCATTAATCGACGTGCTATTTTTGCTGCTCATTTTTTTCATGGTTTCTTCTACCTTTGTTGAGCAACCCGGCATGAAACTGGAACTGCCTGAATCTGAATCATCCACAATGGAAAGAATTAAAGAACTTGTGCTTGAAATAAACCAGGATGGAAGTATTTTCTTGAACGAATCTCCCATACAATTAGACAGTTTGGAAAACAAATTTAAAAAACTCTTACCTGCGCTCGAAAGTCCTTCCTTAATTCTTAAAGCTGATAAATCAGTGCCACACGGAACCGTCGTCAAAGTAATGGACAAGGCAAAAATCAGTGGTCTTGAAAAACTGATAATTGCTACCAAAACAGGGAAATAATGACCCGCCGATGGAAATAGGTGTCAACCTAACCTGGACAAGCCAGAATTCACATTGAATTGATACGGAGTGTTGGATTAGTGGAGTAATGGATCGTGCCCAGGCGCATTGTTGATACACATATTCCATTACTCCAACACTCCAATACTCCTTTTAGGTTATAATTTCTTCATTGCATTTTTTGCCCCTTGTAGATGAAGTTCAATTTAAGATACTAAAAATCCACCTGCCGGCAGATTTAATTCCACTCCCAAAACGAGATAAATTAAATTAATTATAAATCTTCAAAACAATTTAATTTATAATTTTTTTCTTGAAATTTTGCTAAAAATTATTATATTACAGAGACACCTCACGATTCGACAACTACGAAAAATGGCTTATCCTTGCAAGGAGAAAGCTTCATGTCTGAAATCATCAAAAATTCTTCAACTACCAACAAGCCTAAACTGTTAGATCAGGTTCGGGCGGCTATTAGAATTCAGGGGGTGAGATAATTAAAAGAACTCCAGATATTTCAATTATTCAATATTTTGACAAATTGATTTAAAGGCATATAACATGAAATTACCATCAAACAGCGGTTTATATACCATATTTGTGGATTATAAAATACGCGATCCGGCAGTTTTTCTATGCTGTAACTCTATAAGCTTTAGTCAATTATTTTATAAAAAATGAAATCTGTTTATGCTGCCAAATGAGCAGCTTTTAATGTTTTATTTAGTACACCGAAACTAGGGTTAGTTGCGACACGATGTTGTATAAGTAATTGTTCGGTAAGATATTACATCGTCTTGTCCGAACCTGGTATGTTCCTATCAGTACCCTAGGATAGCATGCTGCCTTTGCGCTGATGAAGGGGTGTGAAGCCTATCCGACAAAGTACCGAATTGGGTAAAAGCTGTGAAGTGGACACCCATTCCTGAATTCCCCAGGATTAAGGGCAAGGGTCAAAGCGATATGGTGAGATTAATCAAAGATCCGCACGCGCCTTCAGTTGTGCAATGAACCTACGGGAATTATTATCCCGATAAATCGGGATTAAGGTTTAAATGTGCTTCCTTGTGTTTGCACATGTGGTCAGGTTACAAGTTTCTAACGTGCTTGTACGGAAATGTCGTACCACCGGCGTCCAGGATTCACCTAAGTCGCTTATTATTGTGATTAATTATACGGAACGTGGAAAAGCGTTCTTCCCGCCATGTGCAATGCATGGCAGGCTAACCGTAAGGCATGCTGTTGGGTGGACGCAATGAGATGTTGAAACAAGCAAATGCTGCTCTGTAGTGGGGCAGATAGAGTTCTGATCCGCCGTAGGCGGAAATATTGGCTCAGTCGAAAATTCCTTCCTTTCAGGGAGTTAGAAGTAGACGCTGACGTTCAACTGGTGTTTCGTCGCAAGATAATTTGGAGAATCTTCTTAAATGGGAAAGCAAATGATCCGCAATGGCGGAGCGCAACCATTAACTTCTACACAAAGCTGGAAATCCATCAATTGGAAGAAAGCCCAACGTGAAGTTCGAAGACTACAGATGCGTATTGCGAAAGTTGTAAATGCCCGAAGGGTGCAGTTCAGGAAGGAAAATATGGGAGAGTGCAAGCTCTTCAATGGATTCTAACGCACTCGTTCTACGCCAAGGCATTGGCTGTGAAGCGAGTGACCTCAAACAAAGGAAAGAAAACCCCTGGAGTCGATGGTGTGTTATGGAAAACCGCCAACGACAAATGGCAGGCGATACATAGTCTGCGTCAACACGGATATAAAGCTTTGCCATTGCGAAGGATATATATTCCCAAGAAAAACGGGAAGAAACGTCCGTTAAGCATACCCACGATGTACGACCGGGCAATGCAGGCATTGTACAAGCTTGCGTTAGCACCTGTGGCTGAAACAACAGCCGACAGGAATTCTTATGGTTTTCGTGAGATGCGATCCTGTGCTGATGCTATTTCGGCAGGATTTAATGCGTTATCCAAACCGAATTCAGCAACATGGATTTTTGAAGCGGATATTACCGGATGCTTTGACAATATTTTTAAATCATGGCTAATGGAAAATATCCCAATCGAAAAGCGGATTCTGAAGCAATGGTTAGATGCCGGATATATGGAGAATCGACGCCTATATCCAACCCGTAAGGGAGTTCCTCAAGGTGGAATTATCAGCCCAACGCTGGCTAATATGGCGCTGGACGGACTCGAACAGGTAATCACAGATGCTGTTCCCCGCCGTTCTCGAGTCAATTTCGATCGTTATGCAGACGATTTCATCGTAACTGCAAAATCGAAAACGATTATCGAACGAAACATTAGACCGGCAGTAGTGGAATTCCTTGCTATACGTGGCTTGCAATTATCAGAAGAAAAGTCACTAATAACACATATTAAAAATGGCTTTACGTTCCTCGGTCAAACTTTCCGCAAGGCTGGCAACACATTGCATATTACACCATCGAAAGAAGGAGTCCTCCATCTTATTCGGAAAGTGGGAATGCCGAAGGTTCGTAAATATACAAGCGCTCCGATGGTAATTCTCATCAAGAAGCTCAACGAAGCTTTGCGCGGTTGGGCGAACTATCATCGTCATGTGGTATCATCGGAAGCATTCAAACGTGTTGATGACTATGTCTATGATCAATTATGGCGCATGATCCATAGGAGACATCCTAACAAGTCGAAAAAATGGCTGGCTAAAAAGTATTGGTTAGCTAACGGCAAGAAATGGTTGTTTTCGACCAGATATAAAACCGAATCTGGTAAAAAGAAGGTTATGCACGTTGTCCGAACGAGTTCCATTGGAATCAGACGACATAGGAAAATAAAAGCGGACGCGAATCCATATCTTGCTGAATATGGTTGTTATTTTTACCAGAGAAGGCATGATAAGGAGTCAAAGTTTTTATTGGGTTTAACTTCCAGGCAAACACGCCTGGCACTGCAGCTATCGAGATGAACTGTTGGGCAGGTTCACAGAACTTGCTTTTAGAAATGCCCGAGCTGTATGTGGGGAAACTCACACGTACAGTTCTTAGGGGGAAAGGCGGGGTAACCCGCCAGACTACCCGGTCGAATGGCAAGACAAGTTTTAGCAATAAAAAACAAGAAGTTAGCAAGTGTGATTAAACCAGAGAATGTTCATTTAATCCAGGTTCGGTTTAGGAGACATCAAAGAAGGTCAAATTTTCATTTTGTGGGAAAGTTACCGTGTTGCTTTCAAGTACGAGAGATATTTTTTAATTTGTCAACTATTCCAAGAGATAGATGGTTTTATTCTTTGTTTGGCACAATCTCTTAAAAATAAATTTATTAATTTTTGATATGGGATATCGGTTTCTACTGCAAGGGTTTTAAAATAATCGATAGTTTCATTTTCAATTCTAATCGTAATTTGTTTTTTAAGTTTTTTGGTATAAGGATTTTTAATAGAATTTGAAAAATCGTATTCTGTTCTCATTTTATCTTCTCCATTTATAGTGTTTTGTTTCATTTTTAGTTGCTTTTCGAGCGGAAATTATTCTTATTATTTCATCATTTTTTCGATATGTATGAATTACGGTTAAAATTCTGAAATTAGTGCTTAACCCTAATAAAATAAATCTATCTTCATTTAAAGAATGATCAGGATCATGAATCAAACGAGCATTATCATCATAAAAGACGGTTTTTGCTTCTTCAAAAGTAATACCATGTTTTTTTTGATTTAATATATTTTTGTTTTTGTCCCATTCGAAAGCAATGTATTTCATAATTACAATATAATTATATTTTCAATATAATGCAATTACTTTTTTCTAGATTTTCAGATAATTCGGAGAATCAGAACTCCTGACCCATCAACTTCAAATAAAGGAATAAATCGAGTTGATCCGTAAATAAAAATGTCGTAGTTTATGGAAAAAAGCGAGAAAATTATGCAAATGCAACTTCCAATTTTTCCCAGTTCAACAAAATTACTTTCAGCCACATGGGGCATACTTCAAAAAGGTGATTCTGTATATTATCTTCACAACGGCTCACCGGTTTATACGCACCATAAGGATGATATTAATACTTACCGTTATATAACAGCCACACTAATCGTAAACAATTCATGTAAAGCAACAGAATTGAGTGGGGTTTTGGGCGTAAATGTTCGCAATTTTGAGAGATATGCCAAACGTTTGCGCGTTGGTGGTGCCGATGCTTTTTTTAATCCAATCGACAACCGAGGGAAATGCCACAAAATGACCCATGAAAGACTATTGGAAGCGCAAAAATACATAGACTTAGGATACTCCCAACAAAGAACAGGCAAAGAGATAAATGTTAACGAAGCGACTATCCGATATCATCTTCGAAAAGGGAGCTTAAAAAAAAAGATGATTTTGCAGTCACCGACCCGGTTCAATTAAAAAGCATCTCGGAAAGAAATGCCGACGATGTTTCTGCCGGGGAAAGCCTGGGAATTGCAACCACCCGCTTTGAAGAGCGGATGGATGCTTTCAAAGGAGTCTTAGCGCAAACGCCCATCGCGTTTATTGCCAGTGAAGGCGTTGAATTCGGCGGTGTATTATTTTTACTTCCGTCCTTATTGGCAACGGGTTTGTTGAGTTATCAAAATCATTACACGTCACTTTCGGGTTATTACGATTTGGATATCATTATTTTAAGTCTGGCGTTGATGTATTTATGTCGCATAAAAAATCCCGAACAATTAAAACATGCAAGTCCCGGAGAGTTTGGTAAACTGCTGGGTTTAGACCGGATTCCGGAAGCAAAAAATCTACGGAAGAAAATATCTCAAATCGTAACGCAGCAAAAAGCCCGGCAATGGAATGTTGAACTGGCCCGTTCCTGGGTCGAAAAGGATGAGACATATTTTTATTATATCGGTGGGCATGTAAAAGTTTACAGCGGATATAAAGCTAATTTGGGTAAAAAACATATTTCCCGATTAAAACTGTGCTTACCCGGGATGACTGAATTTTGGGTTAATAACTCAGTTGGTTTACCGTATTTTGTGGTGACTGGCGAAGTAAACGAAAAGATGCAGCAAATGATAGTGGAAAAAATTCTTCCGGAATTGCTGGAAAATGTTGCCATAAAAATATCGGACGAACAATTACAGGCTGACCCGGATTTGCCAAGATTTACACTTGTTTTTGACAGGGAATCATACAGTCCACGGTTTTTCGGTAAACTATGGCGCGAACATCGGTAATCAGCTATCACAAAAATGTCACGGATAGATGGGATGAAAAAGATTTTAGCGAACAAGAAGTTATCATCGATTCCAATAAAGTAACAATGGAACTGGCCGAGAAAAACATAACCCTAAACGATGTTGAACTTCGGGAAGTAAGAAAGAAAAACGAGAGTTCTCATCAGACAAGTATCATTACCACGAATAAAAAATTACAACCGATCACCATTGCCGCAAAGATGTTTGCTCGTTGGACCCAAGAGAATTTTTTCAAATATCTGCGTCAGGAATACGACCTTGATAGAATTGTATATTACGTTGTTAATAATATAGATGGCGACTTTAAAGTCGTAAATCCACCACATCGTAAACTGACTAATAAATTGAAAAAAATCAGAGAAAAGATTGCTCGTAAAAAGGCAAAACTATACGAACTGATAGATAAAAATATCACTGCTGAAACCGATAACACAGAAAATAATTTTAAGCAACAAAGTATCGTTAAAGAACAATTGCAGCAATTGGAGTTACAAGAACAAGAGTTGATAAAAGAACGTAAAAAACATTCCTATCAAATAACAATCAAGGAGATGGCAGAAGAAGAGAGATATAATAAACTGGACTTTGAAAGTAAGTTGTTCCAAAACATAATCAAAATGATTTGTTACAGAGCAGAAACAAGTTTCTCAATTCTGTTGGCGGCAAACTACCGAAAAAAAACAAACGAAATGAGAGCATTAACCAAAAGTCTGATCGCATCAAAAGCCAATATTATTCCTGATTATGAAAAGAAAACCTTAACTGTCGAATTATACTCGCTCTCAAATCCCAGAGATAATAAGGCGGCAATAGAAATATGCGAAACTTTGAACGATTCGGAAACTAAATTTCCCGGAACTGAACTGCAATTAATTTACAAATTCGCGACAATTTGATTTCCGATAGGTCAGGAGTTCTGACAATATATTTTCTGATTTTTTTTATTATATTTTACACAAAAATTGTCTTTACATTTGAAAATACTCATATAGTAACGACTATTGAATCAGATGGGTTTGATTTTCCAATTGGATCCCCAGACAACCATAGCGGTTGGTATATTAGTTTGTATCTGGGACAAAGTTGGAGCAGCTATTATGGGCATTTGGGAGAAGATTTTTTAAAAAATACTGGAAGTTCCTTAGGCGAAAGAGTAAACGCTTCCTCAAATGGTGAAGTATATAAAATCTATACAGGTAGCCCAAATAGTTGGGGTGGTGTTATCATTTTAAAGCACATTTCACCGACCAGTGATAATTTTGATATCTCTGGATGTACTTTACCTAATACTGGACAAAAAACAACATCCGTAGTATACACGTTATATGCACATTTACAGAACATATCTGTATCAGAAGGAGATGAAGTACTCAGAGGGGCTCAAATTGGTGAAATTGGCTATGTCCCAGATTTCCCGACTCCTCATTTACATTTTGAAGTGAAAAACCAAACAGCCGTTGATACTGAATGGATGGAGGGAGTTGGCCATGGTTATTCTGGAACAGATAATTATGCTCCTAATCACTTCAAACCTTCACAGTTTATTAACCAGAATAGGGAAATAATTTCTGGGCAATCAGACGAAATCATCGTAAAAGGATCCTCACCGGATATTTTCTTCCTCAAAAATAATATTCTTCATAGACTTACAGATTGGAATAATATATATTTGCCTTTAAAAGATATTTATGGTGATTACCAACAAAAATCAGATTCTGAATTAGCTAACTACCACTGGGGCTCCCAAATAATTGCTGATGGATTAATTTGTAAACACAAAACAGATTCCAAGATTTATCTAATTCAATATGACCAAAAAAGACTTTTTACTAATGAATCTGCCTATACCCAAAGAGGTTATAAATTACAAGGAGGAGATCCTGTTTCTCCTACTGTAATAAACTTGCCAGATGGCATGTTAAGTTCTCTTTCGTCGGGGCCTACTATAACTACTAATAATGTCAATGTTCAAGCGGATCTTTATTTTAAGAAAGGAAATCAGCGAACAAATACTTTTCAACCAGGCGATAACAAAAGCACTTTCATAGAATTAAAAGCAGGTGACGGCTACACAAGCTACTTTTATCTTCGTATTAAAAATCCTGATGGAAGCCAATATTATGCTTCTTATTCAAACTCAACTGATATACCTAATACTCCCTTTGCATCATCTCCTAATAAAGTACCGTTGCTGAAAGAGAACGGCAGACCAAAAACGTATAACATTGTACCAGGAAATTGGAATAATCCCTGGAATTTTAACAACTATACGCTTCCAACGACAACAGCACCTGGTACATATACTTGGGAGTATTGGTACGAAGACGTGAATAAACCCGGAATAATATTATGTAAAGATACCGAATCCTACACAGTTCAGTCTGCTCAGGATGAAATAACTATTACCTTTCAATCTGTTCCAAGCGGTAGAATTATAAAAATCGATAATCAAAATTACACAACACCAAAATCATTTACATGGAATGTTGGTTCTTCTCATATTATCTCAACCGATCAAACACAATTAGTAGGTTCAGAAACAAAATATATTTTTACCCAATGGAGTGATGGCGCAGCACGTACTCACGCTATTACTGCATCAGTTTCAACACCCACTTACACTGCATATTTTGCTAGTAACTTTTTATTAACCACTGCGATTTTACCCGCAGATGCGGGTACTATTTCAACAACATCTGGTTGGTACAGTAATGGAACAACGTTACAATTAAGCGCACAACCGGCAGCAAACACGAATTATAGTTTTTCTTATTGGTCCGGAGATTTATCAGGTAATCAAAATCCAATTTCATTGATCATAGATGCGCCAAAAACTGTTACTGCAAATTTCATTAATATACCACCAAAGCAGATCACTGTTACAACAAGTCCTGCTGGTTTACCTGTTACCGTTGATGGAACCCAGTACACTGCTCCTTATTTTTTCAATTGGAATGTTGGTGAAAGACATACCATTGGAGTTAATAAATACGAACCTAAAGCAACAGGAGAAAGATTAGCGTTTGAAAGTTGGAGCGATGGAGGGGCGCGAACTCATGATATTACTGTTCCAGCAGCAAACGCAATCTATTATGCAAATTTTATCACAGAATAC
>JADHVV010000098.1 GCA_016783825.1 Candidatus Zhuqueibacterota bacterium
GATCAATTAACTTTCATACCGAAAAGGCTGAGGCGAAGGCAAAGGCGAAGCAAGGTATAAGATTCAAGGATTAAGGATATTCTTTTTTTTCCTTCGCCTTCGCCTCAGCCTTCGCCTGCACTTTAGTGCGTTATGAATACAAAATAATTCTGAATATCGAATAACGAATATCGAATGATGAAGTGAATTCAAACTTCGACATTCTTCATTCATCATTCGATATTCATTATTTTCTTTACCTTTTTGCATTGAGGTCTGATAAGTAAAAAGATCGCTTGTAAATGGTAGTAGGAGTACCCATGAAAATTCTTTTTAATTTTTTCCTTATTTCGGTTCTTTTTACTACAAATGCTTTATTTGCACAAGGAAAAAAATATGAAGGTCCTGATGATCCTGCCGGAGATATTGCCGCTGAAAGAGAAGGATGGATGAGTGGCAACCGTGTTTTACTCTACTTTCAAAACAACACGGAACTCGCCAATTGGCCAAACAACGATCAATCCAAATGGCCCAATGACCACACGGGTACCGGTATGCATGATGGTATTGGCTTGTTTCTTGGCGCCAAAGTCTATCTCCGAAATGACACAGAACCAGTGACTGACCCGAATGAGATAAAAAACAGCACAAATTTGGATACACTCTACTATTGCGAAACCAGTTACCGGCATGGCATGGACAGAAATGAAGAAGGCACGCTCGAATGGGGTCTTTACCCGGTTTTTGGTTATTTTAGTGAAAACAGTGAGTACCCGGCAATGAGTAACAGACCGGGTTCATGGCCCACAGAAGGATGGCCTTCGAACGGTGTTGAATTTAAATGGCCTGGTGAATGGGATGGAAGATTCGGCAGGGGCATTCATTATGCTGATTTAGAAACTTATTTTGTGGCAAATGATGCGCAGGATCAGGAATACCTGGGAGAGGATGACACTTTAAAATACGCCCCCAGACCGGGCGTTTTTATCGGCGATAAGCTGCCGTCTGTAACTGTTCAAAAAGGTATGCCCTGGGGTGGGCTTGGATTGCGCGTGAAGGTGCGCGGCTATCAATGGAACAACCCGCAAACCAGGGATGCGATTTTTTGGGAATATGACATCTCCAATATTTCAGACTATGATCTGAATGATGTTGCTTTTGGATATTGGCTCGACAACGGAATTGGACACCGGGGAAATGTTGGTGAGGCTGATGATATTGGCTTTTTTGATAAATATGAAAACATTTCTTATTCATGGGATGTGGACGGCGTTGGAGTTGGTGGAATGCGAACCGGAATCACCGGCATCGCTTTTTTGGAAAGCCCGGGTATCCCCTGGGATAATGTTGACAATGATGATGATGGACTGGTAGATGAACAGAGAGATAATCATGCAACTGTTTTAGTTGGACCTTATGACGGCATCGCAGATCTGAATAAATTTTTATCCTGGTATGGTTTGAGCGAAAAACATTTAAAAGAGCACTGGGATGCTGACGAAGATCAGGATTGGGACGATGGCTTTGATGCAGATGGTAACGGAACGTATGAGATCGAGGAGGACTACGGGGATGATGTGGGAACTGACGGTGTTGGTCCCAAAGATTTAAATTATAATGGCCCGGATGAAGATGGATCGGAATGTAATCACAAACCGGATTTCACTGAAGGTTTAGGTTCTGAACCGGATTTCGGTCCTTTGGATGTTTCCGAATCTGACATGCTTGGCTTAACTGCTTTTACGTTATTTCATCATCCGCAACCGACAGAGCCGCCGATGTCGCAGTTTGATAAAGAAGCCTATGGAACAATTGCTACGCCGGGTTTAGTGGAATTTTTTGGGGAATTGAGCAATTTGATCGAAATGTTTGGCTCCGGTCCCTTTCCCCTGCCTCACGGCAGGACAGAAAGAATTTCCCTGTCAGAAGTCCATTCTTATGAAGAATTATCCGGTTTGAATGCCGACATCCATACCGCGCCGGCAATGTTTGAGAAAAAAAGAATTGTGCAATTTATTTATGATAGCGACTACCGATTTGCTCAACCTCCTTCAATGCCAACTCTAAAAGCAACTGCTGGTGATGGCAAGGTTTTTTTAACCTGGGATGATGTTGCCGATGTTCTCACCCACGAACCCATGTTAAGAGGTGAAAACGATTTTGAAGGTTACAAATTATACAGAGCCTCTGACAAATATTTTTCTGATGCTGAACAGCTTCGCGATATGTACGGCAATCCCATAGGCAAAAAACCAATTTTTCAATGCGATCTGGATAATGGCAAACGCGGCGCTGCAGATTTTGTGGACATCAACGGTGAGCTTTTCTACCTGGGCGAAGACACCGGCATCCAACATTATTTTATTGACAATGACGTGCAAAACGGTCGCACCTATTATTATGCATTAACAGCTTATGATTATGGTATCGATGGTCTTGAAGTCGCTATTATGCCGGCTGAAAATAATATCGTTATTGATTTGGATGAAGCGGAAAACATTCGTTTTGTTGGCAAAAATGTCCAAGTCATAACACCGAGGCAAAAAGCGGCCGGCTACATTCCCCCGGAAATTGAACTTTTTGATAATCCCAATTTGATGGGCTCCGCATCAGTTCTCCCCACTATTTTTGATTATGAATTGATGAAACAAGGACATACATATCAAATCACCTTTGATGTGGATACAGTGGGATTCAGACAGAACCTGAAACAATATCATCATTTTACTGATCTTTTTTACATCAATAATGGCTATTCGGTTTATGATGCCACTGCGGATTCGGTAGTTTACCGGGAAAATCCACAAAAATTCTTATACGACAATATTACCAAAGTAGTAATTTTACTTGAAGATTTTTGGGCAATTAATCCGAATATCGAGCTGCTCACCGAAGTATTCGATGGTATTCAATTAAATATTTCCACCGGATTCACCGAAGCATATTTTGATACGCTAAATTCCGGTTGGATTGTTGGTGATACGCAAATCAATGTATCGCTAACTGATTATACAGCAAGATATTTCCCCTGGCAATATGACATCGTTTTTACCAGCCAGGATTCCGCCTACCGAACACGTACAAACCGGGCAAAAAAGCTCAAGAGTGCAGCCGGTGATAATTTGAAAAGCGGTGATGTATTATTAGATCAGTCTTTTAATTTTTATGTCATAAACAAATCATTCCGTGATTCAACCGGAGAATATGTTAAAATGGATATGATTGTCCACGATATTAATGACAATGACCAGTTTGATATTACAGAAGACGTTATCATAGTCGGCCCTACTGTTCCAAAAGAAGGGAGTGATTATATTTATTGGGGTTCAACGATATTTAGTATTGACTTTCGTGATTCCACCAGTCAAGATATTACTTTACCAAATCCCAATGATGTTTACCGGTTGAATTTTATTCGCCCGTTCACCGAGACCGATACGATCACGTTCAAGGTTAAACCGGAAATCAAAGTGAACGCCAGTGATTTAAAATCTGAAATGGACAAGATATCAGTTGTGCCCAATCCTTATGTAGCAACAAACATGATGGAAACAGCGCTATCCAATCCCATGTTGAATCAGCGAAGAAAATTATTATTTACAAACATTCCCGCCCAATGCGAAATAAAAATTTTCTCATCAAGCGGTATTTTTATTGATGGTATCACAGTGGATAATCCGTCGCCAACAGGTATTATTCATTGTGATATGCTAACGCATGAAGACCTGGAAATCGCTGCCGGGATTTATGTTTATCATATTAAATCAGAGGCAACCGGGAAAGAAAAGGTTGGTAAATTTGCTGTAATAAAATAAAATATTCGGAGTGCATCGCCTTTATGCGATGCGCAATCCATAAAGGGATTGCACTCCGAATATTCTTTATTATATTTTATCGAATAAAGGATATCCATGAAAAAAAAGATAATACTTTTTTTAATTATAATTTTTTCCCTTACTCTAAATCATAATATTTTCGCACAAGGCAAACCATACGAAGGCCCCGACGATGCAGCCGGTGATATCGCAGCTAAAAGAGAAGGCTATATGACCGGTAACCGGGTATTCCTCTATTTTCAAAATACAACAGAATTGTCCTTCTGTTGTGGAACACGATATTCAAAATGGCCCAATGATTATAATGGAATACAAATGACCGACGGTATTGGTTTATTGATCGCCGCACACGTGTATTTGGAAAATGACACCATTCCGGTAACCGATCCGGGTGTTATTCAATCCAGAAATGATCTTTCGGAATTGTTCTTTTTACAAACCAGCTACCGCGAACGAATGGATAAAAACACTGAAGGAACACTCGATTTGGGATTTTACCCGGTGTTTGGTTACTTCAACGAAGACGACGAATACACCGCCATGAGCAATAAGAAAAATTCCTGGCCGCCACTGGGCTGGCCTTCCCGGGGTGAACAACTTAAATGGCCCGGCGAGTGGAACGGTCGTTTTGGTCGAGGTGTGAAATATGCTGATCTGGAAACCTTTTTTGTTGCTAATGACGCCCAGGACTTGGAGTATCTCGGTATCGATGATACTTTAAAATATTATCCCCGACCAAATTTAAAAATCGGGGATAAAAGACCGGATGTCACAATTCAATATGGTCAACCCTGGGGTGGCATCGGAATTCGGGTTGCTCAACGAGGCTATCAATGGAATAACCCGGAAACCAGGGACGCTATTTTCTGGGAATATGACGTATCAAATATTTCAGATTATGATATTACTGAAATGGCTTTCGGGTTCTGGGTGGATAATGGTATTGGTGGCAATAATCCTTACGATGATATCGCTTATTTTGATCAGCAATTGGATATGTGTTATTCGTGGGATATAGACGGTATCGGCGAAGGTGGATTGGAAACAGGAATATTTGGTTTAGCATACCTGGAAAGTCCAGGACTGGCTTATGATAATATTGATAACGATAATGATGGATTGATGAATGAGAGACGAGATAATGTCGCTGTAGAATTTGTTGGTCCTACGGATGGTGTTTATGATCCCGCCCAGTTTTTAGAAGTATATGGCGGCGAATTAAAGGAACATTGGGATGCAGATGAAGACCAAGATTGGTTGGATGGGAAAGACGTTAATGAAAACGGTACTTATGAATTGGGCGAAGACTATGGAGATGATGTTGGTTTGGATGGCGTAGGTCCGGCAGATTTGAATTATAACGGTCCTGATGAAGGTGAATGTAATCACAGACCAGACTTTTTAGAAGGTGTGGGATGTGAACCGAATTTTGCTGCCACAGATGTGAACGAGTCCGATATGGTAGGACTCACATCGTTCACCCTCTTCCCTATCGATCATGGCTCCACAACCTGGTTTGAATTTGATGGTCCAATGTTCGAAATAATGTCCAAGCAATCCCTGGAGGAATATATTGGCGAAATATCCAATCTGGTAGAAATTTTTGCATCCGGCGTTTTTCCACTGAAACAAGGCAGGACTGAACGTATCTCGATGTCGGAAATTCATGCTTATGAGGAGCTTACCGGACTGCAATCCGCTGACCACGAAGCGCCGGCTTTGTTTCAGAAAAAGAGAATTGTGCAATACATCTACGAAACTGATTACCGTTTTGCTCAACCGCCTGTCATGCCCACGCTTACTGCAACACCAGGTGATGGTAAAGTCATTTTAACATGGGATGATGTGGCTGATAAACTCACACGAGAGCCATTACTCAAACGTGAAAATGATTTTGAAGGTTATAAGCTTTACAAAGCTTCTGATAAATATTTTTCCGATGCCGAACAACTGCGTGACATGTACGGAAATCCCATCGGCAAAAAACCGATTTTCCAATGCGATTTGAACGACGGGAAACGGGGTTCCGCCAAATTTGCCCACATCAATGGTGAACTTTATTATTTGGGTGAAGACACCGGGATAAGACATTATTTTGTTGATAATGAAGTCGAAAATGGACGCACTTATTATTACGGACTTGTTGCTTATGACTATGGAATTGATAGTGTTGGTGTATCAATTATGCCTACGGAAAATAATGTAGTGATAGATCTCGACGAAGCTGAAAACATTGTATTTACAGGCAGAAACGTTCAGGTTGTTACGCCTCGGCAAAAAGCAGCCGGTTATATTCCACCGGAAATTGAAATGATTGATGGCGCTGAATTGCTGGGTTCAGGAATGGTTATTCCACAGGTTTTTGATCATTCACTAACAAATCAGAATCACAGCTATCAAATAACATTTCAGGTGGATACGGTTGGTTTCAGACAGACCAATAAAAAATATCACCATTTTACCGATCTCTATTATCTCAATAATGGATTTTCCATTCATAATGCAACTTTGGATACATTAGTTTACCAGGAAAACTATCAAAATTTCCAATTTGACAATTTTTCAAAAGTTACGATTTTGCTTGAAGATTTCTGGACGATAAATCCGAATACTGAAATAAAAACTGAAGTTTTTGATGGTGTACAATTAACTATATCCACCGGAATAATCCAGGCGGTGTTTGACACGTTAAATTCCGGTTGGATCGTTGGTGATACGCCAATCAATATTTCATTGAGTACGAATGCTGCCAATTATTTCCCATGGCAATATGACATAGTATTCACCAGTGAAGATTCGGCGTACCAGACACGAACAAACCGTGCAAAAAAATTAAAAACCACCGATGGACAAAATCTACGCAGTGGAGATGTGTTATTGGATCAATCATTTAATTTTTATGTAGTGAATAAATCGTTTCGGGATTCCACAGGTGCTTACATCAAAATGGACATGTTTGTTCATGACATCAATGACAACGATATATTTGATATTACTGAAGATGTCATCATCGTTGGTCCTGCTGTCCCGGATGAAGGGAGTGATTATACTTATTGGGGATCAACAATTTTTAGTATCGATTTTCGGGATTCGACCAATGACAACATAGAATTACCGAATCCAAATGATGTTTACCGGTTAGATTTTAAACGCCCATTCACAGAGACAGACACGATTACTTTCAAAATAAAACCGGAAGTAAAGGTGGATGAGAATGATTTGGAAACAAAGATGGATAAAATTCTTGTAGTGCCCAATCCTTATGTAGCGACTAATATGATGGAAACAGCGCTTTCCAATCCCATGTTGAATCAACGGAGAAAATTATTATTTACCAACATTCCTGCGCAGTGTGAGATTAAAATATTTACATCCGCAGGTGTGTTTGTTGATGAGATTGATGTTGGCAATCCTCCATCGTCTGGGATTGTTCATTGGGATATGCTAACGCACGAAAACCTTGAAATAGCAGCCGGGGTTTATGTTTATCATGTGAAGTCAATCGAAACGGGGCAGGAAAAAATTGGGAAATTTGCGGTGATAAAATAATTTTTTGTGAAACGATAAAAATTAAACAATTTTGGACACAGAATAGAAAAGCCCACAGAAAATAATTTATTTCTTTTTCTGTGTCCTGTTCCATTTCTGTGACCAAAAAATTTGAGGTATTTTTATGAAAACAAAAATAATTCTGTTAACATTAATAGTTATATTTTCATCAATTACAAACAATCTATTCGCCCAGGGCAAAACCTATGATGGACCAGATGATTCTGCCGGCGATATCGCTGCCATCAGGGAAGGTTACATGACCGGCAATAGGATATATCTCTATTTTAAAAATACGACCGAATTATCTGATTGGCCAAGAGTTGACGTGTCTCGTTGGCCCGACACATACAATGGCGTAAAAATGCTTGATGGCATTGGCTTACTCGTTGCTGCCAAAGTATATGTAAAAAACGATTCTATCCCAGTTACGGAATTAGCAGAAATTCAATCCAATCCGAATTTGGATACGCTCCATTTTTTACAGACCAACTATCGTGAAAGAGTAGATTATAATCCCGAAGGTACACTGCAATGGGGCATATATCCTGTATTTGGATATTTTAATGAAAATAACGAATATCCAGCCATGAGCAATCGACCTGAATCATGGCCTCCAGCAGGCTGGCCATCTACCGGTGATGAAATTAAATGGCCCGGCGAATGGAATGGTCGCTTCGGCAGAGGTGTGAAATACGCAGATTTGGAAACTTACTTTGTCGCCAATGATGCCCAGGATCTGGAATATCTCGGAGAAGATGATCAAATCAAATACTATCCCCGTCCAAATGTGAAGATTGGTGATAAAAAATCAGATGTAACCGTACAATATGGTGAACCATGGGGCGGTGTTGGCATTCGGATTTCTCAGCGCGGTTTTCAGTGGAATAATTCCCAGGCACAGGATGCAATTTTCTGGGAATATACTATCGCCAACATTTCTGATTATGATGTCACTGAAATGGCATTTGGATACTGGGTGGATAATGCAATTGGTGGAGATGCCTCCGATGAATTAGGATATTTTGATAAATTTTTAAATCTCTCCTATTCGTGGGATATTGATGGCATTGGTACCGGGGGATTTAAAACCGGTACAATGGGATTTGCCTACCTGGAAAGCCCGGGATTGGCCTACGATGGCATTGATAACGACGATGACGGACTCCTCGATGAGAAACGCGATTATCCTCGCCCGGGGGATCCGCCTATTCAAAAAATTGGGGCAACTGAAGGCATTCATGATTTGGATCAATTTTTATATGCCTATAATTTAACGATGGACGATTTAAAAGAGCATTGGGATGCAGATGAAGATCAGGATTGGATGGATGGTGAAGATGCCAATAAAAATGGAACTTATGAAGAAAATGAAAATTTCGGTGATGATGTGGGATTAGATGGTGTTGGTCCTGGCGAACTAAATTATAATGGCCCGGATGAAGGAGAATGTAATCATCAACCGGACTACATAGAAGGCGTGGGCTGTGAACCAAATTACAATGTTCTGGACGTAACTGAATCGGATATGTTGGGACTAACAAGGTTCTCCCTCTTCCCTATCGATCATGGTTCAACAAAATGGTTTGAATTTGACGGTCCCATGTTTGACCTTATGAGCGAACAGTTGCTTGAAGAGTACATTGCTAATATTTCAAATTTAGTGGAAATATTTGCATCAGGGACTTTCCCTGTATATCAGGGACGGGAAGAAAGAATTTCAATGGCAGAAATTCATTCTTATGATCCCCTCAATGGCTTGAATGATGAAGATCACCGGGCGCCGGCGCTTTTCGAGAAGAAGCGGATCGTTCAGGTTATTTATGAAACAGATTATCGTTTTGCTCAACCACCCAAACAACCAACCCTAAAAGCAACGCCCGGAGATGGCAAAGTCATATTAACCTGGGACAATGCGGCTGACCTGTACACGAGAGAACCTTTTCTTAAAAACATTAATGATTTCGAGGGCTACAAGCTTTATCGTTCATCCGATAAAAAATTTCAGGATGTCGTACAAATTACCGATGGCTACGGAGATTTTTCAGCAAAAAAGCCAATCTTTCAGTGCGATATAAAAGACCGGAGAACCGGTTTCACCGATTACGGTATCGTTAATGGTTTAACCTATTTTCTCGGCGATGACACCGGAATTCGCCACTTTTACGTCGATGAAAACGTAGAAAACGGACGCACTTATTACTATGGTTTGGCAGCTTATGACTATGGCATTCCTGACACCACAATAAACGTTGCGCCTTCAGAGAATAATATTGTGATCGATCTCGATGAAGCGGAGGAAATTCGATTCATCGGCAGAAATGTACAAATTGTTACGCCGCATCAACAAGCAGCAGGATACGCTCCTCCGGAAATAGAATACCCTGAAGAAATTGATGTGCAAGGTTCCGGAACGGTAATTCCGTCAGTTTTTGATTATTCGCTTGTTAAATCAGACCACACTTATGAAATCACATTCAAAGTAGATACAGCAGGACACAGACAGCACAGCGTAAAGTATCAACATTTTACAGACTTATTGTATTTGAACAAAGGCTTTTCAGTATATGATATCACAGCCGATTCTCTCGTTTATTGGGAGGATAAAAACAAATTCCCATTTGATAATATCGCGTACACATCTTTACTCGGTAGAAATTATTGGATAATCAATCCGTCAAAAGATCTGGTCACCGAAGTATTTGATGGTATTCAACTCAAAATATACCTTGGAATAGCAGAAGCTCAATTTGATTCTATTAGTACTGGTTGGGTGCAAGGTAGTTCTCCGATGAACGTAATTGTTACCCAGGATGCATCACGATACTTCCCATGGCAATACGATATCGTATTTACCAGTGAAGATTCCGCTTATCGCACACAACTGAATCGGGTTAAGAGAGTAAAAACCGTTGACGGGACAACATTACAAACAGATGATGTACTCCTTAGTGAAAATTATAATTTTTATGTCATTAACCGTAACTTCCGTGATTCCACAGGAGCATTCATAAAGCTGGATATGTTTGTGCATGATGTGAATCAAAACCAGGTATTTGATCGGGCTGAAGATGTGATTCTTGTCGGTCCGGCTGTTCCTGATCCAGGCAGCGATTACATTTATTGGGCTGCAACCTTGTTCAGTATCGATTTCCACAATCTTGCCGATGAGAATGAGATGCCCCAGCCAAATGATGTGTACCGCATCAATTTCAACCGTCCGTTTATTGAAAGCGATACCATTCGGTTCAAAATAAAACCGGAAGTTGCAGTTGATACACAGAAACTGGAATCAGAAATGGATAAGATATTAGTTGTACCAAATCCATACGTAGCAACCAATATGATGGAACCGGCGCTATCCAATCCCATGTTAAATCAGCGGCGGCGCTTGCTATTTACACATATTCCGGCTGCCTGTACCATAAAAATATTTACGTCCAGCGGCGTGTTTGTGGATAAAATAGACGTTGATAATCCAACATCAGAGGGCATTGTTCATTGGGATATGTTAACGCATGAAAACCTGGAAATCGCAGCCGGGATTTATGTCTATCACGTCAAGTCTATGAAAACCGGGAAGGAAAAAATTGGTAAATTTGCTGTGATTAAATAATACTACTTAATCAGATTAGCACAAAATTCAGAGTGTGGAGCAAAAACTCCGAATATCTTGTCATTCCGGCATGTTTTTAGCCGGAATCTCATCTGTCTTCCACGGAGATTCCCGCTAAAAGCATGCGGGAATGACAGAATAGCCTAAATCTGATTAAGTATTAATAATTGGAATAAAATTAAAATTTATAACATAATATAAAGAAAAGGAATAAAATCATGAGAAAGAAAAAATTCAAAATCACGCTGATTATTCTTATTTCATTGAGTCTTTCATTGATCAGTTTCGCCCAGGAACCGACTCGCGTTGGTACAACAGCAGCAGCATTTTTAGAATACGGTTATGGCGCATCAGGAAGCGCTATGGGAGATGCCTACGTCAGTGTTGCCAATGACTTATCTTCCGTTTACTGGAATCCGGCTGGATTGGCAAACGTTGAAAACACTCAAGTGATGTTTGTATATCAACCCTGGTTTGCCGACATTAATTCATCATTTGGAGCAGTAGGGCATTCAATTCGTGGGATTGGCACCATTGCTGTGAGTTTGATCAGCGTAAATTACGGAGACATGCCGGTAACAACGCTGGCTATGCAGGACGGAACCGGTGAAGAATTTTCTGCAAGTGACATGGCATTTGGACTTTCATACGGTCGAAATTTAACAAATTGGTTTGCTTTTGGTGCGTCTGCAAAATTCATAACATCAAATATCTGGCATACAAATGCTTACGCCTTTGCCACGGATCTTGGAGTAATAATAAATACGTTATTTATGTCCCCCACTGGAACCCGCAACCACGGAATGGCAATTGGCATGAGTATTTCTAATTACGGCACACGAATGCAATACAGTGGAATTGATCTGATCAATCCAATTGATATTAATACAAATGAGGCTGGTAACTTTCGCGATGTTCCCGGTCAATTTCGACTTTCACAATGGGAACTGCCGCTCATCTTTCGTATTGGTGTTTCCATCACCCCAATGGTAACAGATGTTCATAAATTTATGTTCTCAATCGATGCCTTACATCCAAATAATAATGCCGAATCCGTAAACCTGGGAGCTGAATATTCCTGGACATTGCCGGGTATGTTAAAATTTTCCTTCAGAGGCGGGTATAAAGCATTATACATGCCGGAGTCAATTTATGGTGTGTCATTCGGTTTTGGTATTGAAACATTTTTACTCCATAATACAAGTCTTAAAGTGGATTACGCATACCGTGATACCGGTATTTTTGGTGGGGTTAGTAGTTTGGGATTTGCATTTGAATTTTAGCTCTATAGTAAAGTAGCTTTGCTAAACCTTGATAAGCTTGTCACTATTTCAATGAATGGATTTTATCGAATACTTGTGACATAATTTATTATGTAAGCAAAAAGGTTTAGTAAAGCTGCTTTAAACTTAAAACTCCATTCATATTGATTCACCATAAAATAATTTAGTGATCAACGAATAGTCCCTGTTCAGCACAGACAATAAGCATTATTTTATTCATCCTCTACGAGGATGTAAAACTTTAGGAAGTATTTATTTTACAATAATAAAACATCTACGATGTTTTCATTCAAAAAATATAGATTACGAATCCATTATGATGTTATTTAACAATTCAATTTATGCAAGATTACATTACGTTTGAGTTTTAGACAATAAGTTACCTTGTAGAGGTAATATTATTGTAAAAATTGGCAAGTCGCAAAAATCATAATCCTCGTAGAGGATTCATTATTATAAAATATTCATCCAAGCATTAATCATCTTAAATGTATTCTAAAATTATGTAACCACTGATTGTTTTCGCAAAATCAAAAAACCTCAAGAAAAAAATATCTTCCCTCATGTAACATTTCCAACAACTTTGCCGTAAACGAATTCAAACCAATTAGAATACATTTTAATTCCTTTCAATCAATAACAATCCCCCTTAAAATAAACATGGAGTAACAAGCAATGTCAAAAAAGAAAAAAATCATTATCGGATCAGTAATCCTCTTGATAATAATTGTAGCTGTAGTTTCAATTTCCAAATCAAAAAAAGGACCCGATGGAATTACTGTACAAACTGAAGAAGTGGGAAAACAGAAAATTGTTGAAACTGTTACAGCCACGGGAAGGATACAACCTAAAACACAAGTTAAAATTAGCGCCGATGTGGCTGCAAAAATAACTCACCTGAATGTCAAAGAAGGTGAATGGGTAGAGAATGGTAAATTGCTCGTTCAGTTAGACCGGGAGCGATACCTGGCTGCCAGCGAAAGCGCAGAAGCAAACCTGAAAGCATCCCAATCCAATGCTACACTTGCAAAAGAAAATATGCTCAAAGCAGAAAAAGACTATGCCAGAACAAAAGAATTATTCGAGAAGAATCTTGAATCTCAGGCAAATTTGGATCAAACCTATGCCACCGATAAAGCGGAAAAAGCGCGCTACAACTCTTCCCTCCAACAGGTTGAGCAGGCAAAAGCCATTTTAAAACAGGCGAAAGACGATCTCTCTAAAACCTCAATTTATGCACCCATGTCAGGCACCATCAGCAAACTGAATAAAGAAGTCGGAGAAATTGCGCTTGGTTCTCAATTCCAGGAAGATGTGATTATGATCGTTTCCAACCTTGCCGGTATGGAAGCGTTAGTCAACGTTGATGAGAACGATGTTGTTTCTGTTGCTGTGGGAGACAGCGCAAAAATTGAAGTCGATGCTTTGCCAGATAAAGTTTTTACGGGCGTAGTAAGTGAGATCGCCAGCAGTGCTACCATTTCAGGATCAGGCACAACAGATCAGAAAACCGAATTCGAAGTAAAAATTTCCATAATCGATCCCGGCGAACAATTAAGACCGGGCATGACTGCAAGCAGCGATATCATTACTGAAATCCGTGAAGATGCACTTGGTATTCCCATTCAATGTGTTACAGTCCGTACACCGGATCAATTAAAAACGAAAAGTAAGAAAGCAGAAAAAGATTCAGTTGCTGCAGATAGTACATCAGAAAATGAATACGTTGCAGATAAAGACGGTTTTGTTCCGGTCGTCTTTCTCGTTGAAGAAAATAAAGCCCAGGCAAAACAAGTTAAAACCGGTATTCAAAGTGAAACTCACATTGAAATCGTTGAAGGAATAAACGAAGGTGATAAAATTGTTACCGGGAGTTACCGAGCCATAAGTCAGTCACTAAAAAATAATTCCCAAGTCAATGTAAAAAAAGAAGATGATAAAAAATAAACAGGTTTAATCATGCGCTTTTTTCAGGAAAAAATTGAATCATTTAAAATTGCATTTTCAGCAATCAAAACAAATAAAACCAGGGGTATTCTCACAACACTGGGAATCATAATCGGAATATTAGCAGTTGTTACCACAATGACAGTAGCTAACGGACTGGGCAACAATTTTAAAGAGAGCATTTCGGCTGTTGGTTCCGATGTGCTTTACGTTTCCAGAATGCCCTGGATAATTACCGGTAATTTTTTTGAGTTCCGCAATCGCCCTCATTTGACATATAAGCAGGGTGAAAAACTTAAACGACAATTGAAAAGCGCCGGTGCAATAAATCCTGCAACAGGGACAGGTAAAAATCTAAAATATCGCTCAAGTATTTTGGAAGGTGTTCCTATTATCGGGACAACAGATCAGCAAATCAGGGTCTCAAATTCTCTGCCTGAATTTGGCAGATTTTTGACTTCATTGGATATCCAGTATAAAAAATTTGTCTGCGTAATCGGCTCTGAAATAAAAGAGCAATTGTTTAAAAATGTCGATCCCCTCAATAAAAAAATAAAGATCGGCAGATATAATTATCGCGTTGTTGGTATCATGGAAAAAGAGGGAAGCGCCGGATTCTTTGGTGGACCAAACTTTGACCGGCGGGTATATGTACCGATCAGTTCTTTTATTAAAGCTTATGGCAGCACAAACAGAGGATTTGATATTGCAGTTAAAGCGCCAAGTCAGGATGAGATAAATAATTTCAGATATGAAATTATTGGTGAAATGAGAAAGATCAGAAAACTGAAACCAATTGAAAAGGACAATTTCTCCATCAATTCAATGGACACGTTAATGGCAGCATATAATAACGTAATGGGTGTGATCATTTTGATTGGTTTGGTTATCACCAGTATTTCTTTGTTTGTCGGTGGGATTGGCGTAATGAATATCATGTTTGTTTCAGTCACCGAGAGGACAAGGGAAATTGGCATTCGAAAAGCGATCGGCGCACGGCGGGGAACAATTCTGACACAGTTCTTATTTGAATCATCATTCATTTGCCTGGTAGGGGGATTTCTTGGATTGCTGCTCTCTTTTGGTGTGGCAGCTCTTATCAATAAATTATTAATGCCGGCATCGGTTTCCTTGGGAATTGCAATGGTGGCTATTTCAGTTTCAATAATAGTTGGTGTTATTTCCGGTATCATTCCGGCGTTCAGGGCATCGAGGTTGGATCCGATTGAGGCGTTGAGGTATGAATAGCAAGAGGTAGTGACAGTAGCAGTGACTGTGGCAGTCGTATTTATCCGTTCTTCCTGCTACTACCACTGCAACTGCTACTTCTTGGGCATGTACCCTGTTATAATATTTATATACAATTCAATTCAAAATCGAATAAAGAGGAAAAAATGTTCATCTACGAAGCCTTCAAAATGGCAATAGCCGCTATCTGGTCTCATAAGTTGAGATCGTTTCTTACTTTGGTTGGCATTATCGCCGGCATTGCATCTATAATCGCTGTGATGACAGGGATTTCCGTGATCCAGGGAACCATTGAAAAAGAGATGAGTGTGTTGGGTACGCAAACTTTTCAGGTGCAAAAATGGGCAAATGGACCTACTACGAGAGAAGAAAGGCGAAAAATAATGCGAAGACGACCCACATTGGTCAAACATGCAAATGCTATCAGGGAGCGCGTAAAAACAGTTGATCTGGTGGGATCAGAGTTGTGGAGCCAAAACAGGCATAAAGCAAAATACAGGGATATTTCAACCAACAAAAATTTGACTGTTTGCGGCGCGACTCCGGAGTACCCGGAGAATAACACGCATTATGTTCGGCTTGGCAGGAACATTTCCAACGAAGATGTCAAAGTAAGCAGAAATGTGGTAGTAATTGGTTTTGCAGTTGCGCAAGAATTATTTCCGTGGATAGATCCAATATTAAAAACAATCAAAATAGATGGTTTGAAATTTCAGGTTGTTGGGGTGTTGGAAGAAAAAAAATCTGCTTTCGGCGGCAATTTTGACAATTACATGCTCATCCCCATTACAAGATTCAAACGAATATTTGGGATGAAGGACAGTCGGGGGCGCGACCGTTCGGTAAATATCACAGTCAGGGCAAAATCACCGGAACTGCTTCAGGATGCTGTTGCAGAAACACGCGCTGTCATGCGAATGGAACGAGGTCTGAAACCTCACGAGGAAGATGATTTCACCATTTTCACCAATGACAGCAGCATTAAGACATTTAATGAACAGACAGCAGCGATCAAAGTAGGCGCGTTTGTCATTGGCATTGTCGCTCTCATTGTTGCCGGAATCGGTATTATGAATATTATGTTTGTTTCGGTTACCGAACGGACAAAAGAAATCGGCATCAGAAAATCAATGGGAGCCAAGAGAAAAAATATTTTGATGCAGTTTCTTTTAGAAGCAATTATTATGTGTAATATTGGCGGTGTTATTGGCGTTGCCATGGGATTTGGGCTGGGAAATATTTTAAGTATGCTCACTGATTTCACAGCAACTGTGCCATTGGAATGGGCAGTTGTGGGATTGATTTTTTGTACCAGCGTTGGCTTGTCGTTTGGATTTTGGCCAGCGTTTAAAGCATCAAAAATGGACCCGATTGAGGCTTTAAGGTATGATTAGAAAATAGTTTACAGTCTCGGATTTCTTTTTCTATTTTATCCATGGATTTCTTCAATCCGAGGGCACGATAATAAATCTCTGTTTATTTCTATAACTTTTTTAACTATAGCGCACGCATTTCATTATTTAGAAACCAACACCCCATCAATCAGTTCCAATTCATCTTGACTAAATTCAATATTTTCCAAAGCAGCCAAACAATCTTTCAACTGTTCCAACCGGCTAACACCAATCACAGCAGAGGTCACCCTGCTATCTCGCAAAACCCAGGCTATCGCCATCTGAGCAAGACTTTGTTCTCGTTCTTCTGCTAATTTGTTCAGCGCTTTAATTTTCTCTAACATCTCTTTGGTAATGGCGTCTCTTTCCAAAAAGCCATGCGGTTT
>JADHVV010000099.1 GCA_016783825.1 Candidatus Zhuqueibacterota bacterium
TGTCAAATTGTTCAAGTAAATTGTTTTCAATGGAAATACCAAAGCGGGTTAAGTCACTCATATTGAATTTCTCCGTGTTACGATTTGAAATATAGTAACACTAAATAATGACAATGTCAAGTAAAATTTTAATAAATTAAGATAGTTAAAATCATAATTAAGGTTTTTTTCTTGCAAGGGATGTTGAAAAATGTTATATTTTAAATATTACTGAAAATAATGTAATTGGTTAAAGTAAGCAAATAATGAAGGTCATTCAAATTATGAAAACAGACAAAATCCTCCTCGATCACGGCAGCGGCGGCAGAGCCTCGCATAAATTAATATCAGAACTTATTCTTAAATATTTCCACAATCCAATTCTTGCTGATTTGGAAGATAGCGCTTCCATTCAAATTGGAAATACAACACTCGCGTTTTCCACTGACTCCTACACAGTTACGCCGCTCTTTTTCCCCGGCGGAAATATTGGTGAATTAGCCATTAATGGCACGGTTAATGACCTTGCCATGCGCGGTGCAAAACCGCTTTATTTGAGCGTCGGTTTTATCATTGAAGAAGGATTTCCTATTTCTGATTTGGAAAAAATTTTAGGGAGCATGCAAAAATATGCGGCTGAAGCAGATGTCCTTATTGTTACCGGCGATACAAAGGTTGTCCCCAAATTAGCTGCTGATAAAATTTTTATTAATACGTCAGGTGTTGGTATTATCCCCGATGGCATAAATATTTCCGGGAAAAATGCCCGACCTGGCGATAAAGTTATTGTCAGTGGAACAATTGCTGATCACGGAATAACAATTTTGACGCAAAGAGAAGGACTCAACTTTGACTCTCCTTTGAAAAGCGATTCTGCTCCGCTGAATCATTTAGTCAAAGAAATGATGGATGTTAGCGATAACATTCATGTTTTGAGAGATCCCACCCGCGGCGGTGTGGGAACAACTTTGAACGAGATTGCCAGCCAGTCGAATGTTGGCATTAAATTATTTGAAGATGATTTACCCATTCGGGATGAAGTGAACGGCGCTTGTGAATTATTAGGTTTGGATCCACTTTATCTTGCCAACGAAGGAAAATTGTTAGCATTTGTAAATGGAGAAGATGCAAAAAAAATTTTAGAGACAATGCAGAAGAATAAATATGGAAAAGACGCCACGATCATAGGAGAAGTAACCGATGAAAGTCCAGGCAAAGTTTTTCTAAAAACAACGATTGGGGGAACGAGGATTGTGGATATGCTTACCGGGGAGCAGTTGCCGAGGATTTGTTGAGGATTGATTATATTGGAGGATATTCCCCTTCCCCCCATAGAACGCGGATGACACTGATTGAACGGATTTACACGGATTTTAGAATTTTTAGAATAAAAGGTTTTTATGTTTCCCAGAATAAAAAAAGTCCACCATATTGAATCATACCGTTTGGAAATTACATTTTCTAACGGTGAAAAATCAGAACTGGATTTTAAAGATCGTATAGTAGGTCGAGGCGGAGTTTTCACTCCGTTAGAAAAAATTGATTTTTTTAAAAGGGTGAAGGTTGATCGAGAAGTGAGGACAATTGAATGGCCTAATGGAGTTGATTTTTGCCCCGATGTTCTTTACAGTGAAGCCACCGGACAACCACTGACCATCCATGAAACTGCTGCAGTAAATGCTCTCTAATCGATTTCTCCGAAGAAAGATAATGTCATAATTTTAGTTTTATTAAAAACGCAATTCGTTGGCTGCTCATTCGCCAGTTGGCGAAATTTTTCAGTTTTGTTTTCACTGCTACTATTATGGATAATGCTATAAACTTCATTTATAAAAGCTTTTCCCAAAAAATATTAACAGAATATCGACAGCATAATGCCGACCTGACGGCATGCCGTCATTTAATGCTTATGGTTAAAACTATCATCTGTTTACTAATCATTCCCAACTCTTTAATATTCAAATAGTTTTGTTGACCATTTCTCATCATGTCCAATGGCACAAAATTTGTGAACTTATTTAAACAAACCAATTTGTAACTTTTAATCAAATGGAGGAAGTACCATGAAACGTTTTTTTTCAATCACCATTTCTTTAATTCTTGTCCTTGTTTTAAGTTCAGCTCTTTTTGGTGCTGATCTGAAAGTCAACGGTGTTTACACTGCCTGGGGGCTTTCGCAGAGCAAATTTTTTCTTGGCAAAAACGACTGTAATGACAATTACGTTGTTCAGATGCTGCGTTTTAAACTGCAAGCTGTTGCTAATGACAATTTGAAGTTGGTCACCAGGTTTGACATTGCACAGGGCTGGTGGGGTGTTGACAATATTAATCGTACAAAATACGGCGCCAGTGGTCTTTTTAGCAATAAAGACACAAATTTTTTAATGCACGTTGACCAGGCTTACATCGATTTTAACTTACCCAATATCCCGGTGAATTTAAAAGTCGGTCGTATGTGGTATGGCGTAGGAAACAAGCTTTTATTGGATAACAATTTAGACGGAATTCAAGCAAATCTCAATTTGAAAAAGTTTAAACTAAATCTTGGTTGGGCAAAAGTTTCCGAAGGTTATGATGGCTTAAGCGATAATGACGTCATGGCTGCTGCTGATCCTTATGGCAACACAGACGCCAGGGATGCTAACCTGCTTCTGGGTAATTTACAATGTAAAAATGAAAAAAGAGAAATTAACGTGTTCGGTCTTTATTACAACGATGCCAGTGTTGACGATGGCACAGCTTACTTAATGGACGGAATTGATTATTTTCGTCCCAGGTTTTCACCACATGTAACCCAGTTGATGGCTTTCGGTTTGTCAGGTTCTGTTAAATTGGGCAACTTATCTGTTGTGGGTGAGTTTGATTACCTCACCGGAAAAGATGACATCGATAATGGCGCAGCAGACGGTAAACAACGCTACGACATTAACGACGGCACAATTTCCGGATACAACCTTTATGTAAAACCCGCCTTTAATATAACTCCGGCACTTTCACTTGGTGGTGTTTTCGGAATGGGTTCCGGTGATGATGATAAAACTGACGGCGCTGGAAACGTTAACAAATTAAGAACTTCCGGATTCTTTTATGTCACAGAAATTTGGGAAGATTCAATTATGCCTGATGAAGAAGGAATTACACCTCAAGGTTTAGGCGCACCAAACACTCGTGGTTATCGTGAATTTGAAAACACAACCCTGTTCCAGGCAAACGCTACTTACAAAATCAAAAAGAACCTGAAAGCTTTTGTTTCCTACACTTACATCACAGCAACACAGCCCATTTATGCCTGGAGTACTACAGATACTGGCTGGACAATGGGTGATGCTAATTCTAATGACATTGGTTCGGAAATCGATTTTAAAATAGACTACGGAATTTATAAAAATCTCGGCTTGACACTGCGCGGCGGTGTATTCATGCCCGGTGATGCTGCAGGATATCTCATTAATGGCAACAATGATAATAGCGATACTGTGAGAGAAATTAAAACCACATTAACTTACAAATTCTAGTCGCGATATTTATCAAAATTTATTTTTTAGACAGGATTAACCGGATCTTCAGGAATATTCTTTTTTTTCCTGTTCATCCTGTAAATCCTGTCAAATTTTTTAATAATTAAACTTGAGGTGGAACAAATGAAAAAAGTATTATTGCCAGTTTTATTAATTTTTGGCATTCTGCTGCTCTATCTGCCAATGTCAGGTTTCTCACCAAAAGGTGATAAGCACGAAAAAGTTGATTTCAGTATTAGCTGTGAAGAATGTCACACTGAAAATACCCCTGAAATTACCAAAGATTGGCAGGATGGAAAACACGGCACATTTAAAGTCGGTTGTTTCATTTGCCATGGCGATGGCGTAGAACGTTTTGAAGCAAAACCAGGTGATGAAAGCTGCATTTCCTGCCATTCAGACTACGAGGTCGATTGGAGCAAAAGCAAATTAAAAAGCTGTTTTGATTGTCATGACGGTCATACATTAAAATTTCACAAATAAAGGGAGTTAATTTTATGAAATCATTATCAAGAAGAGAATTTATTAAAGCGACCGCTGCTTCAACTGCGGCTGCCGCAATAGGTGTCTCACTAATTCCAGGAATGGAGAAATCTGTTTTTGCCGGAACTACGACATGGCACAAATCAGTCTGCCGATATTGCGGTGTTGGCTGTGGCGTTATGGTTGGAGTGAAGGACAAAAAAATAGTTGCAGTTAAAGGGGACAAAGAATGTCCTACTAATTTTGGATTATTATGCGTTAAAGCATTTTATCTCAATCGAATTAATTATGCCAAAACCAGGCTACTTCATCCACTTGTGCGTAAAAACGGTAAATTACAAAAAGCCAGTTGGGATGAAGCCATGGATCTGGTAGCTAAAAAGTTCAAAAAAACAATCGACGAAAACGGGCCAGATTCAGTTGCTTTTTATGGTTCAGGTCAGGCATATACTGAAGAAACCTATATCGCGAACAAGCTTTTTAAAGGATGTTTCGGCACAAATAATGTAGAAGGCAATCCAAGACTCTGTATGGCAAGCGCAGTAGGTGGCTATTTAACTACTTTTGGCGGTGATGAGCCTGGTGGTTCTTACACAGATATTGATAAGTGCGATTGTTTTGTGCTCATTGGTTCAAATACGGCTGAAGCACATCCGGTTGTGTTTGAGCGAATTGCAAAACGTAAAGCGAAAAATCCTAATGTAAAAATCATCATTATTGATCCCAGAAAAACACCAACAAATAAAATTGCTGATCTGCATTTGAAATGTATTCCCGGTTACGACCTGCCAATTCTTCATGCCATGGCTCGTCTGCTCATTAAAGAAGGTTACGCTGATGAAGATTTTATTAAAAACCATGTTGCTTTCAGTGATGGCAAAAATCCGATGAATTATGAGCAGTTCAAACAATTTATAGAAGAATTCACCCCGGAAAATGCAGCAAAAACATGCGGTGTTACTCCCAGTGAAATCGTTGAAGCTGCTAAATTGTTCGGTCAGGCAAAGACTGCCATGTCCATGTGGACAATGGGAATTAACCAGCGTATAGCCGGTGTCTGGGCAAATAATTTAATCCATAATCTCCATCTGTTGACTGGCAAGATTGGTGTTCCTGGTTCAGATTCCTTCTCACTGACAGGACAGCCTAACGCCTGTGGTGGTGTTCGTGAAGGCGGCGGATTATGCCATCTTCTGCCTGGACATCGGTCAGTTAAAAAACCAGCCCATCGTGAAGCAGTAGCAAAAATATGGGGAATAAGCCCGGACAAGATTCAGCCAAAACCTGGTTTGCATACTATGGCTATGTTTGATGGACTGGCAAAGGGAAATGTAAAATGTATCTGGATTTGTACAACTAACCCGGCGCAATCATTGCCCAATTTGAATAAATATTTGAAAGGCATGGAAGAGCAATTTATGGTTGTCGCTGAAGCTTATCATCCTACAATGACAACTGAACTTGCTGATGTTGTTCTGCCGGTAGCCATGTGGAGCGAGAAAGAAGGTGTTTACGGTTGTACTGAACGTCGTTCTCAACATCTGGCAAAATGTGTTGATCCTCCCGGCGAAGCAAAATGGGACGGAGAAGCATTAATGATGCTTGCCAGACGTTTAGGATATGGCGACAAATTTCCATTCAAAGGACCCGAAGATACCTGGAATGAATACCTAACGCTCACTAAAGGCACTGACATGGATTTGACAGGAATGCCTTATAGCCGACTAAAAAAAGTCAGAGGCTTGCAATGGCCCTGTCCTTCCGAAGATCATCCTGGCACCGAAAAAAGATTTGTTAAGGGTGATCCACTATTTAAAGGCGAAGGCAAAATTAATTTCTACAAAAAACCAAATGGCAGAGCGATTGTTTTTGCTCGTCCGCCAAAGGGACCGGAAGAACCGACCGATGCTCAATATCCGTTTGCTTTAACGACCGGTAGAATTTTAGAACACTGGCATACAGGTACAATGACCATGACAGTTCCTGAATTGAACCGCGCTGTACCAAAAGCTTATGTGGAAATTCACCCGGACGATGCAAAAAGACTCGGCATTGCCAATAAAGATATGGTGGAAATCTTCTCCCGTCGCGGTAAAGCACAAATGGAAGCCCGCGTGATTGATCGCCCGCGAAAAGGTACGTTGTTTGTTCCGTGGCATTGGAGAGAGGCTTTGATCAATTTAGTTACCACAGATGCTATTGATCCTGGTTCAAAAGAGCCGGAATATAAAGTCTGTGCGGCTAATCTTAAAAAAGCGTAATTGGTTATTGCTGCAACAACAATAAAATAATTTTTTTGTATTAAATCTTAAATTTATTAATAACGTCAAAGTGAACTAAAATGCCTAAAGTTTAAAATGACTAAAGTAATTTTACTTTAGTTCACTTTAGGCATTTTAGGCACTTTTAACTTTGTTTGAAATCAACTATTATCGTTGTTTAAAATTTATTTATCAATAATAAAAACAGGTGCAATCATGCCAATTAGCGGTGTTGTAATTTTAATCGAACCTAAAAAATCTCAAAAAATTTTTAATGCCCTCAAAAAGACCGAGGGTGTCACAACTTACGGACTGCATAAAGATATTTATATCGTTGCCGTTTTTGAGGCAAAGACAACAAAAGAGTTGGAAACCATGAGTGGACATATCAGCAAAGAGATTGACGGTGTTTTAGGCGTTTATCCGACTTATCTCCATTTTGAAGATGAAACTGAGGAAGCGTAATGTTTAACTTGCTGAAAAATATTGCTAACTCACGCGCGCCCCTACGTCCCCCTGGAGCAGTTGATGAAAAAGATTTTGTGAAACTCTGTATTCGCTGCCGAAAATGCGAATTAGTCTGTCCTTACAAATCTATTAAAACTGCTCATGCCGAATGGGGCGTAAAGATGGGCACGCCAATAATCGTTCCAAGAGAAGTTCCCTGTTATCTCTGTATGAAATGTCCGGAAGTCTGTCCTTCTGGTGCGTTAAAAGAAGTGAAAAAAGAAAAAGTAGCCATGGGCAAGGCAGTTATCGATACCAGCCTTTGTTTGCCTTATAATGGCATTATCTGCCGCGCCTGTTTTGAACGCTGTCCAATTTATCGGGAAGCAATAACGCTCAAAGATGAAATGTACCCCGAAGTTCATCCGGATAAATGCGTTGGCTGCGGAATTTGTGAACGGGTCTGTTTATTAACCGATCAACCTGCAATTACGGTGATTAGCCGACATTTATAGAACATTATTGACAATGAAAAACAACAATTCAAATTTCCACATAATTAGTATTCTGTCATTAAGCCTGATTTGGGTATTAGAAGACGTTTATTTGGGAAGCTGGGTAAAAAATTATAATATTTTTTTGCAGGGTATTTGGGTATCATTTTTTTCTGTGCTCGTTTTGACAACTGGTAAAAAATTAGTTCCCATACCAGGCTCAATTCTTCTAATAG
This sequence comes from Candidatus Zhuqueibacterota bacterium, assembly GCA_016783825.1. Lineage (GTDB taxonomy): Bacteria > Zhuqueibacterota > Zhuqueibacteria > Thermofontimicrobiales > Thermofontimicrobiaceae > Nigeripontimicrobium. The sequence continues at coordinate 7,419 of JADHVV010000099.1, forward strand.
GAATAATCACAGCTTTTCTTAAATTTATACTGACTGGATTTACTGCGAGTAATCCATTTATCGCAATACTTGCCGAAGCCTTTATTGGAGAATTGATATTCCTGATTTTCAACGTCAATTTATTCAGTTCAGCTTTTGTGGGAATTTCTGTGCTTTGTTACACAGCATTTCATCCTGTGATTTTCGGTGCGCAACTTTCAAAATGCGCCTACTTTTTTATTTTTAGACGTTGGTTTCAATCATTCCTATCCAATGATCAATTGTCAAATTCTTCACTACTAACGTATTTTTTAATAATCCACATATTGGTCGGAATAGCGAGTGGAATAATAGCTTTCTATTTTTCGAGCTGGCTCGTTCAAAAATTTAAAAAATAAATTAATATGTCAAAATTAGAGCTATTTGTTTATCGTCGTTTAAAATTATTGAGAAGATTTTCCCAAATCGGAATATTATTGCTTATCGTTGCGATACCGATACTAAATCATTTTCAAATTACTTTTATTATTGGTACCTTTTATTCTATGAGTATCGGGCACCTGGACTTCGCTGATCCAACAATGGTGTTGCAAACAATTTTGTTGCAGAAGCAAATTTATTTTCCTTTGTTATTGGCAGGCGCGCTTCCAATTATAATTTCTCTCCTGTTTGGCAGAATATTTTGCAGTTGGATTTGCCCTTTTAATGCAATCGCTGAATTTATCTTCTGGATGCAGAAAAAAATCAAAGGTAAAAAATCCAGAAAACTATCTGAAGTAAAAAATCCACGTCCCCATTATTTCTGGATAGCGTTTGGTATATCCATCACCATCGTAATGGTATTTGGCATACCTTTCATGAGTTACATTTCAGCGCCAGGCTTAATCAGCAGTCAAGTCGCTGATGCGGTTTTTATTGGGCAAGTTGGATTGGAGATTTTATTAATTGCAGCAATCTTAATTGTTGAGCTCATTTTATTCCGCCGTGTGTGGTGCAAATATCTCTGCCCAATCGGCGTTATGATCAGCTTATTTCGTTTCAAGCACACGATGAATGTTAAATTTGAAGCAGATAAATGTACAGGTAACAGAAAAATTTCCTGGTGCAATGAGGTTTGCCAGTTAAAGTTAAATCCAAAACAAAATGGCACTTCTCCTTACTGTATCAACTGCGGGGATTGCGTGGATATTTGTCAGAAGAAATTCGGCAAGGCGCTGACGTTTACGTTTCACAAGGAGATTTAGGAATTTGATTTTTTATCCTTTATTAATTAAATTAAAATAATTTTGAAAAATAAACATGAATTTGTCAACTAAAGTTTATAAACAACAATTAATTACGGAGGACTTATGACAAAAACAGAAGATAAAAAATCGCCTCCCTCAAGACGGAAATTTATAATGTCTAGTATTGCAGCAGTTGGAGGTGTAGCTCTTGGCGGATTGCTGTTTTTAAGGGACAGTTTGCTATTTCTTATTCCGGGAGGTAAGCAGCAAGAATTTACTAAATATCTCGTCGCCAAGGTAGATGAAATACCAATAGGCAAAGCAAAGGAAATCACTATTGCCAATAAACCGGTATTTATAATCCGTTTGCCTGAAGGATATAAAGTTTATTCCGGCATTTGTACACATCTTGGCTGCATTGTAAAATGGAAAGAAAAGGAAAAAAAATTTTACTGCCCATGTCACAAAGGATACTTCGGACAGGATGGAAAAGTGCTTGCCGGCCCACCGCCTCGTCCGTTAGACGAATTTAAGGTGGAGGTAGAAAACTCCCTTGTTTTTATCTGGATCAAAAAAAGAAGGGGGGGACAATTATCATGAAAATAAAAGATTGGATATTGGAACGCTTTCCTATTGACTATAACCGAATTGTAGAAGTTACTGAAAAAGCATTTATTAAAGAACCGATTCCGCTTCATTATAAAAAATGGTTCTTTGCCACTGGGGGCGCACCGTTAATTCTTATTATGTTCCAGATAATTACAGGCATTTTCCTGATGTTTTATTATGTTCCTTCAACAGAGATGGCTTACGAAAGCGTGCGACATATTACAGAGGAAGTACGTTTTGGATTCTGGATTCGCGGTATTCATAAATGGGGATCAAATTTGTTGGTGATTTCGTTGTTGTTGCACATGACCCGTGTGTTCTTTACCCGAGCGTACCGACGACCCAGGGAATTAAATTGGATCATCGGGCTAATGCTGTTGGGATTATCTTTAGGTTTATCGCTAACAGGTTATTCACTAATCCAAAATCAGGTATCCTATTGGGCTACTACAATTGGTACAAATTCAATGGGAGCAATACCTTTAATTGGTGATTCATTACTAACATTTTTAAGAGGAGGAGAAGAGGTTACCGGAAATACACTCACTCGATTTTTTACTTTCCACGTAACACTGCTGCCTCCCCTGTTAATCCTGCTTATAGTTGTTCATATTTTTATTTTGCGATTACATGGAATGGCAGAATTAGAGGGAAGAGAAAGTGAAGGAACTTACGCTTTCTATCCCGAGCACTTTTTTAAAGTGGTAATTATGACATTTTTTATATTGGCAGTATTAAGCACGCTGTCCGTTATTTTACCACCGGGAATTGGCGAACCAGCCGATCCATCTGTAACGCCATCGATCATTAAGCCTGAATGGTACTTTTTCCTTGTTTATATCGCTTTAAAAATTATGCCTATGAACATAGGTATGTCCGTGCTTATGATGTTAGGTGTAGTTATGGTTTTTTGGCCATTTATAGATGAATTTTTTGTTAAAAAAATGCCCAAAGTAAGATTACATTATTTTGTTGGAACTATTGCTATTCTGACTTTTTTAGTAATCACACTCTGGGAAATACTTGTGTAACCTATTTAATAATGATAAAGTGGAGGATTTAAAATTATGGACACTGTAACTGCACAAAAGTGGTTGATCGGAATTTTTTCGACGTTACTTATTATCGTTTTAACCATTGTCGCTGGTGTTGAAATGAAAAAGACCCGGAGCGATAAACCACACATCGAAGTTGATGCTAAATCAAAACAATGTATCACTTGTCATGAAAAACAAAACATTGCAGTGAAACAGATCGACGCATGGAAAGAAAGTCAACATGCGGTTATGGGAATTGGTTGTACCGAATGTCATACCGCCCAGGAAGATGATTTTGACGCTTTCCACTGTCCGCAAAGCGATGTACTTGTTGCACGGCACCCGACACCGAAAGATTGTAAAGAATGTCATGAACAAGAAGTCACTGAATTTACTAACAGTAAACATGCGCATCAATTCTGGCTTTTTGCCAATGCTGACAGGGCTATTTTTGAAAATCCCATCAGCACAAGACACGGCTGCGAGCAGTGTCACCAGATTGGTAATATCTGGCCTGATGGCAGTGTTGGTGAATGCGATGTTTGTCATGCCAAACATTCTTTTAGCATGGAAGTTGCTCGCCAACCCGAAACGTGCGGTGAGTGCCACATGGGTCCCGATCACCCGCACATCGAAATCTACAATGAATCAAAACATGGGAATATCTTCAAAGCCAAGGGGCACGAATGGGATATGAATTATAATACAACAGAAAACGAAACAATCCCTATTGAAGCCCCGGTCTGTGTAACCTGCCACATGGACGGTAATGAATTACAACCGATGACGCACGATGTGAGTGCACGGTTGGCGTTTGAATCTCAAGCACCCTGGAGTTTCAGAACTGTTTGGGATGAAGAAAATTCCGGCACATGGGAAGTTAAACGCGATCGTATGGAGACAATTTGTGCAAGCTGTCATGCGCCGGATTTTTATGAGACCTACTTGCTAACCGCAGATTTAGTGAACCTGCAATATAACGAAATTCGCCGTCAATTTGTATATTGGACAAAAAAATTGACTGCAAACGGTACTATCGACCAGATTGAAGCTGCTGGTAAAAAACTCTCCAATGTCGTTCTAAATGGTTGGGACGAAACTCCTGAAGAATTGATGTATTATGCCTGGCATCATGAAGGTCGCCGTTTCAGACATGGCGCTGTAATGATGGGCGCTGACTTTACCCAGTGGCACGGCATTTGGGAATTACAGGAAGATTTAATGGAAGTTTACAAATGGGCTGCTGAACACGGAGATGCCGAAGCCAAACGATGGGTAAATAGTAATCATCCATCTAAATTTGTTCCTTATAAACTTTACGATATTCCTGGTAACTCCTGGGGAATTCCTGCGTTTACGAATACTACACCTTTCGTTTATAAAACTTATTCCGATTACTGGGAACGTATTTATGCGAACGTGGAAACAGCTTATAAAAATGGCTTGTTAAGTAAAAAACAATGGGATCACTGGTTAAAACGTTATGAAAATCGTGACCATTATCTTGGTACAAAATACACCAAAGATGTAAAAGAAGTGATTGATTTTTACAAACAGAGAAATGCCAAAGATAAGGAAGCTTTCACGAAACAGGCTGTTAAGCTTAAACTTCCCGGGAAATCGTTTTATAAGAAATAAATATAATTTAATTCTCAAAAAATACACCCACATTATCCGGAGGTTATTTTCTAAAATGGCCTTCGGATTTTTTTATTTTTTTATTGATATGTTAAGACAAATTTCTTATATTATTATTATTCAGCTTTATAATACTTCGATAGCAGGGGAATAGAATGCCAACAATTTCTATGTTTTACGGAATAATAATTCGAATGTATTTTGCGCCTGGAGAGCACAACCCGCCACACTTTCACGCGTATTATAATGAGTATAAAGCTTCATTTAGCCTCGACTCATTTGATATTATAGATGGGGAATTCCCGCGAAAGCAGAAACGGTTAGTACAGGCATGGTCAGAATTGCACATTGACGAGTTGAAGGCAGATTGGACATTAGCAATGAGCGGCGAACCTATTTTCAAAATTGAACCATTATCATAGGAGAACGATAGCAATGTGGTTGGCTGTAAGAAAAGTTGAAGCGACTAATGATTATAAACTCATTCTTACTTTTGAGAATTCTGAAATACGATGCTTGGATATGAACCCGTATTTTAATTTTGGTCGTTTCGCAGAATTAAAAAATATTGATGAATTCAAAAAAGTTCGGGTATGCTTTGACACTATCGAATGGGAAAATGGATTGGATTTAGATCCGGAGTTTTTGTATAAAAAGAGTGTAGAAATAAGCAACTAATTTAATTGAAATCTCAACACGATAGCACATTAGTCCAGATTGCAAAACTATTCTTATTAAAAACCCCTCACTGATCAAAAACACACACTGAACAATATTCATAACAAATCCCTGTGTCCCGCTTTAGCGGGATTGATCAGCGTGGACAATATCACTCCCCATCTTTCTCAATCTCAAACTTATCAATATAAAACTGCAAACTCGTTCGCGGAATACCGAGAAGTTGAGCAGCTTTGGTTTTATTGTTGTTGGTCATTTTTAAAGTATGCTTGATAACTGAGGTTTGTACTTCATGAAGAAGATTATTCCCCGATCCTAAATTAACGCAGAAGGGAAAATTCAGTGGGCCTCCGGAAATATTTTGATCATGAACCTGAAGTTGACATAAGTCGTTTTCGTTAATGGTTGAATCTTTTTTTAAGATCATAATTCTTTCAATAATATTCCGTATTTCCCGAATATTTCCAGGCCAATAATAATTTTTTAGTATTGTTTCGGCGGTGTTTGTCATCTTATTCACTCTCTTATTGAGTTTATCATTAAAAGAATTTATGAAATACTTCGCCAAAGAGATAATGTCCTCTTTTCGCTCACGAATTGGCGGCATGTGTAACGAGGCGACGTTGATTCGATAATAAAGGTCATTACGAAATTTGTTTTCCTTTATCATTTCAGTTAGGTTAGCATTTGTTGCAACAAGGAATCGAATATTCACCTGAACAGACTCAACACCGCCAACACGGAAAAATTCTGATTTTTCCAAAACCTGCAATAATTTAGATTGTAAATCCAACGACAATTCGCCTATCTCATCCAAAAAAATCGTCCCGTTGTTTGCCTTTTCAATTAAGCCAATTTTGCCTTTGCTGCGTGCTCCTGTAAAAGCGCCTTGTTCGTAACCGAACAGTTCACTTTCAATTAACTCGCGCGGGATGGCGCCACAATTGACGGTTAAAAATGATTGATTAAATCGCTGACTTTTGTAGTGGATATATTCAGCAACCAGGCTTTTACCTGTTCCTGTTTCCCCGGTTAATAATACAGTGCTATCAGACTGGGCAAACTGCTTTGCTAAATCAAGAATATTTTTCATCACCTCACTATTGGTCACAATTCGATCTACATCTTTATTTAAGATGAAGTCCTGCTGCAGCTTCTGAACTTCCTTTTTTAAGCGGATTGTATCGATGGCTTTTTGAACTGTGAAGCGGACTAATTCGGGATCAGCTTCTTTTTCAACAAAATCATAAGCGCCGTATTTCATTGCATCCACTGCGAGAGAGACATTACCATAAGCAGTTAAGATGATTACCAGGACATTTGGAAACTTATCTTTTACCTGTTTCAAAACCTGCAATCCATTTTGATCTGGAAGTTGATAATCCAAAACCATCAAATCAGGCTCTTTGTTATTGATCTTGTTGAGTCCATCTTTTGCTGTATAAGCGGTATCAATCGTATATTCACTATTTCCGAGAATACGTTTTAATGAATTGCATACAATTTTATCATCATCTACGATCAAAATCGAAAATTTCATTATTTTCCTTTCATCCCTGTACTATCGGTAAAATTATGGTAAAAGTTGTTCCCTGATCCTGCCTGCTTTTTACAAAAATTTCACCATTGTGCTGTTTGACAATATTTTTCACAATACTCAATCCCAATCCTGTTCCGTTTGATTTGCGTGTAAAGAATGGATCAAAAATTCTGGATATTTCTTTTTTATCGATACCACAACCATCATCTGAAATTGTGATCTCAATATGGTTTTTTTTGTGTTTTGCAGAAATAGAAAAATTCCCAGTTTCTGTCATCGCCTGGAGGGAATTTGTACTTAAATTGATAAAAACCTGTTCCATTTTATGAGGATCCAATTCAACCTGCGGAATATCTTTAGGGATATTTACGATAATTTCATGTTGCGATTTTTCAAATTGTTTTCCAACTAATTCAAGTGAACGATCTATGACCTTTTTAATATGATACATTTTAAATTCTGTATTATGTGGGCGCGCATAATCCAGGATTGAATTCACCAGCGTATTGATTCTATGAATACCGGTATCAATCTCTGCATGAACCTTTTTCATTTCGGATCCGTTTTTTGACTTTTCTTTAATGTAATTCAGATTATTACGAACGCTGAACAATGGATTTCTAATTTCATGTGCAATACCTGATGACAGTTGGTTGAGCGCAAACATTTTTTCAGTATCGATCATAATTTTTTCCATCCGTTTTCGTTCACTAAGATCGTGAAGATAAAACAGGCTGAAGTTTGCTTGATTATTGATCATAAAATTTTCGGAGCTGATATATATTTCAATTGGTTTTGTTGTGCCATCTTTGCATTTTAAAATTGTTTCATATCTTTCCTTATTTTTTAGTTTTTTTGCGGGCGCAGCAAACAAAATGTCTGCAGGATTATTTAAGATTTCTTCAACTTTATATTGGGAGAGTTCTGTGATGCTGTTATTCGCATCAACTATTCTATTTTTATCACTTATTATCAAAACCGCTTCGGCGGAACAATTAATCAAAGTTCTGTATTTTTCCTCTGACTGTTGCAGATTTTTTGTGGATGTCTGTATCTTTTTTTGCATCGATTGAAAAGCTCCTGCCAGGTCGCCAATTTCATCATTGTTTTCTACTTTGATGGGTATAAAATTTCCGTCCTCTAATTCTTTGGTCGCATTTTCAATTATTTGAACCGGCTTTATAACAATGCGATGGAGTAAAAAATTGATTACCAACGTAATAACAAAAATTGCAATTAGTCCTGCTAATACCATTATAAAATAATTTTTCTGTTTTGCTTGTTCAATGGATTCCAGCGGTAAAATAATGGAGATCCCCCCCCTCACGTCTCCGACTTTATAGCCATGAACAGCATGGCAGTTCATGCAGGAAACTTCCGTAAAAAGGGGACCAAAGTATCGAAAATAGGGTTTATTGTTGATTTGCTCTGTACGGTAATATTCTAAATATTTACTCTCAGGAGTTTTATTTTCAAAGGATTTCAAAGCTTGCACTTCAAAATTATTAGGCGAATTATTTGGATTTACCGGTTTCAAACTTGTAATGTGAAACTGAAAGTTTCCACTCATCTGTCTACTCAATTCAGACAATTCACGGGTTACAACAGCAGGATTTTTTAACGTGAGCGTTCGTTCATCTTTTGTGTTAATATCGGGATTAGCAAGATATGGATTAGATCGAACACTTGGAGATTTTACAACATATACCCCTTCATGTTGAGCAACCCATGAACGGGTGATTACAATATTCTTATAAAATGCCCTGGTGATTTGCAGCAGGTCATCATTGATCAATTTTTCGTACCTATTGGCTAAAATTAAGAATATTGTTGTCATGATGGAAAAAACTGTAATGGCAACAATTAAATTTACTTTGGTTGAAAGTTTCATGGTAAATCCTATTTTTTGTAAGAGAAGAAATGTAACTAATTATTTTTAACTTTGCAAGATTTTTTATTCTAATTTTTCATTTGAATAATTATAAATTTGACTGTCAATTTAAAACTGACCGCATTCAAACGCACCGACGGTATAACGTCAAAAATCATGCGATTATTTTTATCACTAAATATTTTTGTTCGTTGTTACCTTTTGATAAATATGAAATTATATTAGCTGGTAAATGAATAATTGAAATAGGTATGAAATTTGTATTAATTTAAACCTTTTACAATAATAGTTTGTATTTTTGAAATTTATTTATTAAATTTGATACATAAATATTTCTCCGAACCCTTTTGTCCTACCGGGATAATTGGGACGCGACGGCTCGATGGGTAACTGTTCAGCCAGCCCGATAGGTTTTACCACCTTGACTTGGCAAAGGAGACTCATATTCATCTGTTTTTTTAATTGACTATTGTAAATTGACAATTCTCAATTGACAATTGAATAATGCCTCCTGCCAAAATTGGTTGGAGGTTTTTTTATTTATAATAATGAGTAAAGACATGATTCAGAATATGCAAAAATTAGAGGATATTGGCGCCATAATTTTAGCAGGTGGGAAGAGCAAACGTTTTGGTTCTGATAAGGCGCTATCCCTTTTTCAAGGAAACCCATTAATACAGGCAGTCATTGAAGTCGTTGAAAATATTACCAACAACATTGTTATAATCACTAATTCCCCTGAAAAAATGGATTTTATTAATTTTCCAAAATTTAAAGACTTAATTCCTGGTACCGGTTCACTCGGTGGCTTATATACTGGACTTCATTATTCTGATCAGGATTTGAATATTGTTCTTCCCTGTGATATGCCGTTCATCTCAACCGAATGTATTCAATTCTTATTTGATAATACTAACGGAAATGATATCACTGTGCCTTTTCACCAAAATATGTTAGAGCCATTGAGCGCAATCTATTCAAAAAAATGTCTGCCTTTTATAAAGGAGCAGATCCATACAGGGGATTATCAGATTTTTCAGTTTTATGACAAAGTGAAAACCAAACAACTGGATTTTTCAAGTGAACTGCCATTTTATCACGAAAATCTTTTTTCAAACATAAATACAAAAAGTGATCTGGAAAATATTTCAAACCATTCGGGGAACAACGAATTTCACTAATTATTTTTCATT
>JADHVV010000100.1 GCA_016783825.1 Candidatus Zhuqueibacterota bacterium
GCCCATGGACAAAGTCATTTTTTGCAACTACCAGCAACCCGGATGTATCTTTGTCCAAACGGTGAACCAGTCCGGGACGAAATTCGCCGCTCAATGTTGAGAGATTTTGACTGTGATAAACAAGCGCATTGGCAAGTGTACCGGTTAAATTACCGTAAGCCGGGTGAACGACCATGCCGGCTTTCTTATTCAACACTAATAAATATTCATCTTCAAAAATGATTTCCAGGGGGATGTTTTCTGGTAAAAGTTCTGTTTTGGGAGGTTTTGGAAAGCAGATGAGAATTTTTTCACCACTAACAACTGTATGACTGGGCTTAACAGTTTTGCCATTTACTTTGATTTGTTCGTGCTTGATCAGTTTCTGAACCTGGGCGCGTGAGATTTTTTCCAACCTGTTTACTAAAAACTGGTCGAGCCGCTCTGTATGCTGGTGTTCGGAAACAATAATTTCTTTGCAGTTTTCTATTTTCTGTTGGTTATTCAATTCCTCTTCGTGAGTTGTTAAAATATATTTTTATGAAGGAATAATTCAGGTTAAAAGTATGTAAGGTCAATTCGCTTCAGAATGTTCTTCTTCAGGCTCAAGTTCTTTGTTATCAAAAATAACAAAGGCAATTAATAAAATCATTCCAAGAGTGACAGCGATGTCAGCAACATTAAATACGGGCCAACGGATAATACGAATATCGATAAAATCTATTACTTCTTTATGAACGATTCTATCAATTAAATTACCAATCGCGCCCCCAAGAATTGAAGCAAGTGCAAACCGTGCCCAAAAGTTTTCCGGTTTTAGCCGAAATAGATAAACGAGAATGACAAGGCTGGCAATTAGTGAAAAAGCTGTAAAAACATACCTGTTACCGACTTGAATACCAAAAGCCATTCCAGGATTTTTAATATATGTAAATCGAAGAAAATCTCCAAGAATACTAATTGAATCACCATAAATAATTGAGCTGCTGACTAACTTTTTTGTGACCTGATCAAGCAACACAATAATAGCTGACCAGCTTAATAACTTGAGATTTGATTTAAACACTGTTAATTCGTCTTTCTAAATTAATGGTATAGTCTGATACTCTTGTTTTTAGATATTACGTATTTGCACAACGGAGCAAAAATAATTTAATATTCCCTGGAATCAAATTAATACTTCTCTTTTTCCTGCTCTGACTTACATTCAATACAAAGGTTTGCATAAGGTAGTGCATCTAATCTTTTTGAATTAATATCTTTTTCACAAAGCACGCATTTCCCGTACGAGCCATCGTCAATCCTATTTAGCGCTTCATCCAAATCTTCCAGGGTATTGCCTTCCATTGAAGCGATGATATAGGATTTTTCATTTTCGTTGCAAGCCGAGCCTTCATCAGCCATATGATAAGAGTATGAATGTTCACCTGATGTTTCCCGAAGTGATTCTTTTCTTTTTTCCGCTTTCAAATCATCAAGGATTTGTTCTCTCATTTTTTCTAAAATGTGTTTATACCCTTCAAGCTTTTTGCGCTCCACGTGCTGTTCTCCTTAAAAACAAAAAGTAAAATGTTTTAGATTTAAATAATACTACACTAAAATTTCAATGTTCCCAAATAATTGTAGTAAAAAATTGATTATTAGGAAGGAATAAATGACTAAAGGATTTTTACTTCTCCGGAATTACGTATAATCCGATCCTTTTTGAATATACCTGCATTATAAAATCTCGCAGTTGCCACGATGATCCGATCATGAATTTCTTGTATCTCTTTTAATCTCGTGGTTTCAGCAAATATTTCCGATCCAAACCCTACAATCTCAAATTTGGGTTCTTCTTGGATGAGTGTGTACATTTTACCAAAGTCAATTTGAACACGGCCCTTCTCAGATATATCAAGTGCTTCAGATAAAACAATAGTAGGAACAATTAAATTTCCGCCTTGCTGCCGAATTTTATCTATTTGATTTTTGATACCTCTCTTTAACCTTTGGCTGCCGGTGAAATACCAAACAAGTATGTGAGTATCCAATACGTAATTTTTAGATGCTTTCATCGTATTAAGGGGTTTGATAAAATGATTTTTTTTAAGTTTAATTCTTGTTTAAATAGCAAAGGTATGAGAAATTTCAATAAACAACTTAGGTTAGCAAATTCCCTAAATGTCTGTAAGAGGTCGAAAAAGAGATTTTTTTGAATCTTCTATCATCTCATCCGTTATATCACCGCTCCGCACACTACCAAAAAGTGTAGTTTTTATTTTACGTGCCTTTGGCTGTGGAGAAAAAAATATTAAATAATCCCGTTTTAATTCTTCTATTTCACGTGCCAGGGAATGAATACGTCTTAATATAGTAGCTTGATTAATCTCTTTAGCACTTGTTTCTACTTCTGACAAATTCATTGATTGCTCCCCATTTTAATAAAATTACTTGTCTTTATAAAAAAATATATCTAATTTATTTACAAAAGTCAAGAGAATAAATTGTAAAATAATATTCCCACCATCTGCAATAGATTAATGATTGTGTTGATTTAATGCCTTCTTGAAATTTAATCATCAATATATTGTGTTATAAATTGAATAAATGACAATATATTGTACAATTCCAATAGTGGCATAGACTAAATCAACGCACTCATTAATAAATTTTCAAAATCGATTAATTACCTGAATTTCAATCCCCTCAAATTCCGGCTCATACCTGCAAATCCCGCCAACACAAACAAACCCGGCTTGTCGTGATCCGTACAGAATTGATACCCGATGATTTGTCCAATAATTTATTGAGACTTGTCCATAAAGCCAAATGTGTCTGTCCATATTTACATTTATGAGCTGGTATTTATTGGTGTACTCCCCAACCAAAGCAATGCTGAAGTAGGGTGATTTTGAATACTCCATTAATAGGAATTCGTTGTCATATTCGCTCTTATCAAATTTATTGATCGTGTGTTGATGTTGATAGCTTAAATGTAATTGGTCATAGGAACTAATATTCAAAAGCACATCAAAGACAGGTGTGATATTATTAGTATTGGTTGTAAAATCATAGTTCCAACCGAATGCCAATCGCCCTTCAATACTTTCATTGAGATAATGATGGATTTCACTGAAGTACTCCTCAAAAATGCGGTTTTTATCGTGTGAAAAAGTCTGGCTGTGGTTCAACATAAATTCCCAATCATCCCGTGGTGTATAAGTTAGTTCAACCTGGTATCCTTTTTCATCATTCATGTTTAATGCATGTGGGTGACGATTTAGCAGCGTGTAACTATGTTCCTTTGTAAGAGAAGGAGCTGCATTGTATTCGGTTCGATAGTGATTCTTGAACGATAGCTGATTATAATCTTTATATTCCATGGTTAACGCGAAGTTTGAATACACAATATTCGAAGCAAGATAATAGCTGATGTTTTTGCTCCAACTTGATTTGGCGATTTCTCCGTAAAAATCAAACCAATCTTGAGCTGTTGAAAATCGTATCGCTCCAATATTATTTAATTTCTTATTTGTATCCAATTGACCGATATAACTACTGCCTATTTAAAAACCTGAAGTAGGATTAAATTCACCATCAACTCCATAAATCCAATCTCTCCGCCGGTTATATTTATCCCGCATTTTACCGGCGATTGTTTGAATTTTATAAGCTGCTCCTTCCATGTTTATTTGTGCGCCCATAATATTATTATCAACACGGAGATTCCGGTCCTCATAGGTGCGCAAAATAAGCCCGCGACCGAACATTGAATAATAGTTGCCAACCCGGGCGGTCAAGTTTTTGTAAGCAAACTCAGCGAAAGCAAAGGTCAGCTCGTATTCTTTAAGCAACGTATCAATTGGATAAATAAATGGATCCGGGGGACGGTTGATTTCATATCTTAAGCCGGATTGGAAAAAGTTGCGTTGGTAACTTAAGTCGGTCCAATTCTCCAAAATAGTTCGATCATATTTATCCCATTTGGTGAATTCCATCTGGTTTCTTCCGACGAATTGCCCCATTATTTGGCTTGCAAAAATTAAGATGATCAAAATAACCAGAAGCGGTCTCATTCGCTTTTTCCTTTAGATTTTTTGTAACTGTTCACCGGGTAGACACATAATGGATGATACCACGCAGTTGAAAACCCGAATAGTGGCCAACGGATGAGCAGCCAACGGATTTTTGTAAATAAAGAGACTCTTTTAGTCGTATTAAATCATCTAATCTTTCATCCGTTGGCAGCTCATCCGTTGGGGTTTTGCTTCTTATTTTCATTGACATTCAGTGAACGGTTACGATTTTTCTTTTTGGGGTTTTTTCCAGTACTTCAATAATTCTCTTTCTAATTCAGCCTCATCGCCTTTTCTGTAACCGGAATGACTGTAAAAAACTTTTCCGTTTTTATCAACTAAAAAACTATGCGGGACAGCGTTTATGAGAAGTTTAGAGCACACTTCTCCACTGGGATCGATCAAGTATGTGAATTTATACGAATGGGATTTGACAAAGGATTTCACTTTTGCCAGGCTTCGAGGCGTGTCCTTTGAAATGGTGATCACTTTTATGTTTTTGTCCGGGTATTTTTTTTGCAACTTTTGGATTTCAGTGAATTCTTTTTTACAGGGTAAACACCAGGTCGCCCAAAAAAGTACAATGGTGGCATCGTTGTTTAGATTGTTTTTCATGAAAAATTTTTTACCATCATAGCTTTTCATCTTAAGATTAGAAATATTTTGTGAAAGTAATAATGAAGGCAATAAAAATATTAACAATAAAAGTTTGTTCATTGTTATCTCATTTTTAAAGGTGAAACGTGAAATACTCTGCGGGCACCGGGAGTGAAACGTCAAACGTAACATGAAAAGTTTAAATTATTTTTTTACGTTTCACATTTCACGTTTGACGTTTCACTTGTGCTTTTATATGTTCGTAATAGTTTGAATTTGCTGGTGTTAATACAATCCCAGCTACTTTAAATTAACAAATCTACTGCTAAAAGACTTTTTAATCCCGCTTTGTGTTTTAAAGGATAATTGGTATATATAAATTCCGCTCGTCAGGTTATTGCCCCTGGAATCAGTTCCATTATATGAAATTTGATTTAATCCGGCTGATAGATTTTGAAATTTTTGTTCATAAACAAGCTGTCCAAGCAGAGAGTAAACTTTAAAATTTAATGTTCTGATTTTTTCAGCAGTCTCAAAAAGAATAGCTGTTGAGCTGTTGAATGGATTCGGATAGCTGCCTAAAAGTTTATAAGATAATGATGGTTTGCCTGTTGTGGCTACAGAAGTCGGATTCTTCGAGTTCGCTTCAAAAGAATAGGTAACAGACGAAGTGCGTCTCTGATCTTCAATGGTGAGAACAGCTTCACCTTTAGCCGGTTCAGAACTGGTAAAGAAATGAATGCTAAATTCAACAGTATCCCGGGCAGGTATTGTTTCGGAAATGTTATCTATATGTGGAGCCGCACAGGTAGCAAAGCACAAGGATGATGTCCAGTTTTCCGGGATGTCATTGCTGGCACGGCTAATTGTTATTTCTAATGGATTGTCTGTCTTATTTATGATTTTGCCGCCTAATGCAATTTCTTCATTAACAGAACCCCAGGCAACGGTATCACTAACCATAACTCTGAATTTCTGCGTGTTGCTTCTTGTTTGTGATAAATTATATTTCTGGACTGCGGCGATTTCTTTTGTATCGGTATTTTGAATGAACGCGATCAGGTGGCAGTTTTCTTCGATAACTCCTTCAGGTAGATCAAAATCAACTGAGTGCGTCAAAGAAAGCCCTTGCGCCGGCGCTGTAGTTCCTTCATAAACCGGCAACCCAAAATGATCGGGAAACATGGCTCTGGCAACAAATTGTAATGAATCCAATCCTTGCCATCTCTCATAAATATGAGACTCATTAAGTGCGAAAAATAAGCGGTAGGATTTTGAATGTAAAACAGCTTCGTAAGTTGTTTTTGTTTGCGCTGTGAAGCCATTTTCATTACGATAAACATCTAACTCCAAAGAAAAACCAGTAAGCACATTTTGCTGAGATAGAAATGTGTTTTTGAATTTGTTATAAACTTTTTTCATCCAGTTATCATCCGCAGCTGTGCCTCCAACGTGCCATTCTGTGCCATCAAAAATTGCAGTAGGAAACCCAGCAACTCCGTACATATCAATACGATGTTTGCTCATTTCATTTTCATAAGGATCCCCGCTGTGGTATTCCAATACAACCAGGTTTTCCGGATAATTATGATATAACTTGTCAATTGCCAATGCTGAGCCGGGACAATAACCACACCATGTACCTGTCGCTTTTTCAACGAGCACATTTTGTTTGGTTTTCGTGAATGTGTTTGTAACCTGCTTAATTAAATCATTACTATTATCCATGTCAGTTATTAGTTGCGTTTGGACAAAATAAATATATTGGAAATTACCATTAAAAACATAATCATTAAAAGTAATTTC
Source organism: Candidatus Zhuqueibacterota bacterium (assembly GCA_016783825.1). Taxonomy (GTDB): domain Bacteria; phylum Zhuqueibacterota; class Zhuqueibacteria; order Thermofontimicrobiales; family Thermofontimicrobiaceae; genus Nigeripontimicrobium. The sequence continues at coordinate 6,441 of JADHVV010000100.1, forward strand.
TTCAGAATGACCAATAGGAAGATTCTCCACTGTCTTTGTATCAACAACTATTGGATTATTATCCCAATCAAGATATCCGAAATCGACTGAAAATGTTTCCGTATTAAGCCCTACATTTTCAACAAGAGCTTTAGGCTGTACCGTAGTCCCCGGATCATAATGACTTTCCAGGCTTATGCTATTAACCCTGACGTCATGTTCATCAGGTTCATAAACGCCAACATCGTCAATATACCAATCGTCTGCATAAGTGCCTGTGTACTGGAAAGCGATATAAACAGTATCTTCACCAATAAAGTTACTAAGATCAATTTCTACCGGATTTCCTGCGAAACCATTGATGTCATGTGTGCCTGGTGTCATGTCTGTCAAAATTTGAAATGATGATTTATTAGTGGGCGAAGTCGTTGAAATTTTTATATAATGATGGACGCCCCATTCTTTCCAATATGATTCATCTTCAAAGAATAACAATTTCGCGCCAGGTGATTGAGAAAGATCAATTGCAGGCGTAATTAACCATTCGTCCATTGTCTCGTTTTGAGCGCTGAATTTTACACTTGCTGAGTATGATCCGGAGTGAAACATTGAAGCATCCTGTCTCCACTCATTTCCTGAATTGCCATAAGAGATTTTTCGCCAACCATTTGGTGGAAATTCATTTTCAAATGATTCAAATAATAATGGGTGAAATTGTGGTTTGAATAATTTGCGCTCTCCCTGGTTGTGAACTTTTTTGAAGTGATTTTCAGGAATGTACCTGCTCATATTTTGAGCATACAAGTTGGTAATAAAAGAAAACAGCACGATAACAAGTAGAATGGTTAATAATTTTCTCATTTTTCCTCCGGTTGATTTTAGTTGGTGTTATTTAAAATTTTTATGCTAATGCAACAATCTAAAACCTTTGACAATAATCAGTATGATGCTGGATATCCGCCCAAAAAGATGGCGGACGTTCCGCTTGATGCTGGATGGGATGGGTGTATCCAGTAACCAGGATCAAGAATCCAGTATCAAGCAACTTTTTTTTACCTGATCGTCGTTTGAATAATCTGTTTTGTTGATATGTTTTGAATAAATGCGATCACTTGACAGTTATTATAATTCCAGTCCATCCAGGTGAAAGAATAGTCCACCCGTTTTGTATTGGAATTATTCTGAAATTCATCTCCTGTATTTGATGAAAGAAAAGTCCGGAAAACATATTCAAAATTTTTCAATCCATTACTCCCCGGCGGTGAATCAAAATGGATTCCATTTTCTATAATAGCGACGAACAAACGCTGTTGGTTTTCGTTCAATAGTTTTTCGAAATCATATATTTCCACACAAACGCTCATTTCTCCATCCAGGAAATTTCTTTCAACCGACAATCCAAGTGTATTGTTGTGGTTCGAGTAAGCGGTTTCAAAAACATTTAAGATGTCCGAATAATTATCCGCTTCCGCATTGTTTGAACCGTCGATTTTTAAAGTTGGCAAGGCAATCAATTCATAATAGAAAACTCTCTCATCAACATCCTGGGGAGATACTTTGTAGAACGGATCGTTAGGACTGGGCCAGTTTGCGAAATAATCGATAATTGCAAATTGATTGATGTCGATGTTTGAAGCGAACGCATTTAAATTATTCACGGCATCAACGCAGGGAGTACATGAAACATTGCCAAACGATTCTAATAATACACGGTGATTAATTTCAAATGTATCGTTCAGAGTAAGTAGTGAATCACTCAACACGTTTATGTCCCACTGAAGTGGAAGATATCCATTTTTTTTTACGGTGATAGCGTATGTATCAGTTTCCAGGTGAACAGTGTCCGGTGTAAACTTACCTGTCAGTTGGTCGTTAATAAAAATTTCACCGCGTTCAGGGATTGTTTCAATAAAAACGGAGCCGGTTTGTATAAGCGCAAAAAGTTCAAATTCTGCCTTGCTTATTTTTTCTTTTTCCACGTTAACTTCAATTGAGTCAGGGGAAGAAACATACCCGTTCTTTATTACATGGATAGTATGTAATCCAACCGGGATATTTAAAAGCGTGTCAGGAGTCGCTTTTTGAGTGGTTTCTCCATCAAGAAAGATGTCGCCAATAATTGAACCGGAGGTTACAAATATATGCCCCACTGAAGATTGGATGTCGGGTGTTACCGGTTGTTTTACGCCACAGGCAGCAAGAAGAAGAAAGAGTAAAAAAATAAGTTTTGATTTTTTAAACATGAATTTGATGTTTAGGGTGTTGGATAAAACAACTTGGACATTTTTAGGAGGTGAGATAATATAAATTGAAAATTTTTGATTTTTTCGGTAATGAGAAATAATAAACTTAACAGATAATAGTTGATTTCTTTTATCTCACCCCCTGAATTCTCTCAACATTGATAAATAACGATTTGTGAGATATGAGAGAGTATCGTATCCCACCCCTTAATGTTTGATTGAATATTTTTATAAAAGAGTAAATATAAGTGATTCTCTTTATATAATCAAGCAAAATTTTTAAGTTTTAGTAACAATTCAATTTATCAAAGATGGAGCCCACTTTGAAAACCAAATTAAAGGCTTTAATCAAATTAGTAAAAAGGGCTCCATCTGTTCATCCATCGGTAACTTATGTCTTACAAAAAAAGGGATTTTAATCTTGACATTTTTATATAAATATATTATATTCATAGATTCAAAAAAATAGCACAAAGATGAAAAAATGAATAAATCAATTATCAAAAATATTATTATTATAAGCCAGGGAATTATTACCATCATGATACGCTCCCCTCTTTTGGCAGAGGGAACTTGAATCTTTGTTTATAATTGAAAAATAGAAATATCAAAACCCACTGCCAAAGAAAATCTGCCAGTGGGTTTTTATTTTAATAAAATTAATGTAACAAATTTTGTATCTATCCAGCCACGGAGTCACAGAGAGCACAGGGCTAAAAACAGAAAAGGATTATACCCAGAGCGTGTTTCAAAACAGCGTTAGATAAAATTAGATTTGTGCAACAATTGAGAAGTATAATCAACAGGATGTAAGCTGAAAGTGAAAAACTAATTCTTCTAATATTCTATAAAAAAAAATTAATAACTTCAGCTTACAGCCTGAACAATGATTCATTATATGGTTGGCTTTTCTCTGTGTACTCGGTGACTCTGTGGCAAGTTTTTCTTAGCTGAATATTTATAAAATTTTAACAATTTAATCCGGGAAAAACAAACATGCTAAAAAAGGTAAATACGCAGGAAGACTTTGTCGCTCTTGAACACAAAATTTTAGATTTTTGGAAAGAAAAAGACAGTTTCAAAAAATTAGTTGAAAAAAATAAGGGTAAAAAGCGATGGTCTTTTTTGGATGGCCCCATCACAGCTAACAATCCCATGGGCGTTCATCATGCCTGGGGACGAACTTACAAAGATGTTTTTCAACGATACCATGCCATGCTTGGGCATGACCAGCGGTACCAAAATGGTTTTGATTGCCAGGGATTATGGGTTGAAGTAGAAGTTGAAAAACAATTAGGCTTAAAATCTAAAACAGATATTGAAGAATTGGGCATCGAAAAATTTGTGCAAACTTGCAAAGACCGGGTGATAAAATATTCAAAAATTCAAACTGAACAGTCAATTCGACTCGGGTATTGGATGGATTGGGATAATTCCTATTTTACCATGACCGATATTAATAATTACACTATTTGGGCATTTTTAAAAAAATGTTATGACAAAGGTTGGATTTACAAAGGTCACGATGTTATGCCCTGGTGCATCGATTGTGGCGCTGCCATGTCCCAGCACGAAATTGCCACTGAAGGCTACAAAGAAATGAAGCACATGAGTATTTATGTTCTGTTCCCGATCGCCGACAGAGAGAACGAATCTTTGCTTGTCTGGACAACAACTCCCTGGACTTTGCCGGCAAATGTTGGCGCTGCTGTTCACCCGGATTTTACTTATGTGAAGGTCAAGCAGGGTGACCAAATCTTCTATCTTGTTAAAGACCGGCTGGAAGTTGTTGTTGCGCCAAAGGGTGATTATGAAGTTTTGGAAGAAATGAACGGCACTGCGCTGGAAGGATTGACTTTTCACTCTCCATTTGAAGAATTGCCCGCACAAAAGGGAGTGCGGCATCCTGTGATGGTTTGGGATGAAGTGAGCGCTGATGATGGTACCGGAATCGTTCATATCGCGCCTGGTTGTGGAAAAGAAGACTTGGTGTTAGGACGGGAACATGATCTGGCAGCTATCGCTCCGCTTGATCAATTCGGTACATTTGTCGATGGATTTGACTGGCTCACCGGTCAGAATGTGATGGATGTTGCTGTGCCGATTATCAAAAATTTAAAAGAAAAGAATATCCTGTACAAAAAAGAGACCATTACACATCGTTACCCGGTTTGCTGGCGTCATGGCAGTGAACTGGTTTTTAGATTGGTTGACGAATGGTTTATTAAAATGGATGAGTTGCGGAGCCAGATTCAAGAGGTAACAAAAAAGATCCACTGGATGCCGGAATATGGCAAACAACTTGAACTGGACTGGTTAAAAAATATGCACGATTGGATGATCTCCAAAAAACGTTATTGGGGATTAGCGCTGCCAATTTACGAATGCAAGGAATGCGGAAGTTTTGAAGTGATTGGCGGCATTGAAGAATTAGAGAAACGCGCAGTGGAAGGCTGGGAAAAATTTGAAGGCAATTCTCCTCATCGTCCCTGGATTGATGAGGTCAAAATAAAATGTGAAAAATGCAGTGCGACCGTATCAAGAATCAAAGATGTCGGCAATCCTTGGTTAGATGCGGGAATTGTTCCCTATTCAACAATGGGCTATCTTGAAGACCGTGAGCAATGGGAAAAATGGTTTCCGGCTGATTTCATCACCGAGTGCTTCCCCGGGCAATTTCGCAACTGGTTTTATGCCATTTTAGCCATGAGTACAGTTATGGAAAATCGCGAACCTTTTAAAACAGTTTTAGGACACGCGTTGGTGCACGATGAAAATGGTGAAGAAATGCACAAAAGCTCTGGTAACGCCATCTGGTTCGACGATGCTGCCGAAAAAATGGGCGTGGATACAATGCGCTGGATGTTTGCCGAACATAATCCATTCAACAATCTCAACTTTGGTTACGGACCTGCAAAAGACATCAGGAAACATCTGCTTACATTGTGGAATACTTATGCTTTCTGGACTAACTATGCCATTCTCGATGAAGTCGATCCGACAACACTTGATGTGAAAAATGAAGATTTGACCGAAATAGATCGCTGGGTGTTGGCTAAATTGCAAACGCTCATTAAAAATGCGCGCGAAAGTTACGAAGATTTTAAAGTAGCATCTTTCACAAAAAAAGCTGATGAGTTTATCGATGATCTTTCCAATTGGTATGTCCGCCGCAATCGACGCCGTTTCTGGAAAAGCGAGCGGGACAATGATAAAAAGGTGGCTTATTTTACTTTACAAAAAACGCTGCTCACTTTAATTAAAGTATTAGCTCCGGTCATTCCGTTTATCACAGAAGAAATATACCAGAATTTAGTTGCCGCCAATGATGACTCGGCGCCGGAGTCGATTCATCATTGTGATTTTCCTGAAGTTGATGAATCACTGGTTGATGAAAAATTAGTGAGCGATGTTGACCAGGTGATCCGCATTGTTAAAGCAGGAAGAGCCCTACGCAACAAGAGCAACATCAAAATCCGGCAACCTTTGGAAGAATTGGTTATAAGATCCGATGCCTCGATGAATGTTGAATCGTTAACACAATATCAACATCATATCAAAGAAGAGTTGAATATAAAAAAACTAACTTTTATCAGTGATGATTCGGAACTGGCGCAATATGAATTGAAAGTTGATTTCAAAAAATTAGGTCCAAAATACGGGAAAGATGTGCCGAATATTCAGAATGCATTAGCTGGATTGGAAGTAAAAGATGTGGTGAAAAAAGTTCACGCACAATTGAGAGTGGATGTAACTGTAAATGGAAACACAATTTCCCTTGAACCTGAAGAAGTGGTTGTTGAAACAAAAGCCAAAGAGAATTTCGTGGTTGCGGAAAATGATGGCGCTTTGCTTGGGCTAAACACACTATTAACAGAAGAACTTCTTTCCGAAGGAATGGCGCGTGATCTCGTCCGCCAAATTCAGGAACTGCGCAAAGAAGCAGATTTTGAAATGAATGATCGCATCCAACTCTTTTACGAAGGTTCGGATAAAATCAAAAATGTATTTACACAGCATGCGGGATACATCAAAGCCGAAACGCTTTCTTTGGAAATTGGTGCAGGTGTTACAGGTGATGTTTATTCTAAAGAAGTTAAGTTGAGTGGGGAGGTGGTGAAGTTGGGGGTGAAGAAGTAATTTAAAGTAAGAAGTTACTATTCAGGTATCACAACAAGAATAGGCAAAACGATTAGGGGCAAAACTATTTAAAAAATAGTTGTTTGAGTATTGTTTTAATAACACTTCAATTGGCTATCGAAACAGCAAACGATTTATTGGCATTTGTTCGTTTCTTTTTTTAAATCAATGGTTTTGCCCTAAATAGTCTTGCCTTTCTTTTTGAAGCGGTATAGTTACCAATTATTTTTGCGTTAGTAAGGTAATTGAAAGTTCCCAGCAACAATGCCAGGTACTGTAATATCTTCATCCAAATTCTCCCAACGCAAAGCAAATCCGTTAAGACGCAGTTTAACTTCTTTCAATTGCACTGTAGTTGCATTTTTAAGAATCTTAAAACGATCTGCCGGGAAACCAACAATACGACCATCCGTTAATTCGATATAAATTGTTCTGCTTTCCGCCCAGACTTTTATTGCGGTTGGCTCAACGCTTATCTTTTTATTAATTGTAGTGGAATTCATTGTATTTTTCCTTCAAGAATTCACAATATTGATAAACTAATTTTTCAATTTTTCTGATTGCATGTGGCGCAATCCCTTTATTCCTTGCTAATCGAATGGGATCTAACCAGAATTTACATTCGCCATCAGGAGTCGCAACATGAATATGTGAAGGTTCATTTCTCTCATCAGAGTAAAAATGAAATCTAAATGAACGCATTCTTAATACAGTTGGCATTAAAAATTACACCGATATTTATTTACACAACCTACAACCGCTCAACTACCTTCCGAATCAACAACGTCAACCTCGGCTCCGCTTCATTGGCGATACGTATTATTTCCGGAATATTAACCGGTTTCAAATCCTCCGGTACGCAAGCATCGGTTATCACTGACAAACCCAATACTTTCATTCCCATGTGCACCGCAACAATATCTTCGGGAACGGTGGACATGCCAACCACATCCGCGCCAATGGTTCTTAAAAATTTGTATTCAGCAGCAGTTTCCAAACATGGACCTGTGAGCGCCGCATACACACCTTTTTTAACATCAAGATTTTCTTCGGCTGCAATTTGTTCAGCGAGCCCAATCAAGTCGCGGGAATAGGGTTCGGACATATCCGGGAATCTTGGCCCCAGTGTGTCATCATTCTCTCCGATCAGAGGATTGTCGCCAAGTAAATTAATATGGTCTTTCATTAACATGATGCTGCCGGGTTTCAAGTTGCTATTTATACCGCCGCATGCGTTGGAGACGATCAGGGTATCAACGCCCAAAAATTTCATGACGCGCACAGGAAAGGTTATCTGCTTCATTGTATAACCCTCATACATGTGAAAGCGTCCTTGCATGGCGACAATTGATTTGTCTCCCAGCTTACCAAAAATCAATTTTCCTGCATGAAACTCTACAGTGGAAACAGGGAAGTTGGGAATTTCTTCGTAAGGAATTTCAATTTCAATGTCGATGTCTTTTACTAATGCGCCAAGCCCGGTGCCTAAAATAATACCGATCTGTGGTTCTGCGTCAGTTTTTGATCTGAGAAAAGTTACTGTTTCATTTACCTGTTTTCGTAATTCCGATACCATATAACTCCTATTTCTCTCTGCCTGCATCTATTTTTTTTTGGCTTTGTTTTTCAGTCTCTGGATTTCTTCTTCCTGCTTCTTGCGTTCAGCTTTTAGTTTTTCTAATTCGTCCTGAACTCTCTTTCGTTTCAAGCGATCTTGAATGGCTTGTTTTTTTGCAAGTTCCACTCGCTCGTCCCTTATATTCTCAACAGCAATGTGCCGGTCACGTTTTGCGCCGGCTTTGGCGAATAAAGTTGTTCCTAAAATGGTACCGGCAGCAGCAGTTGACCACATAGCTGTTTTCCCCTGGTCGATATCATCCATACCTCGGTTGATTAAAAATCCCAGGAAAAAACTCGCGCCAAAACTTAAACCGCATCCGCCAAGCGAATATAAGAGAAAATTATTATTGCCTTTTTTATTCTCAATCTCCCATTCGGAAATAATTTGATTTTGGGAATCAAGAACATAGTTTTTTTGCCCGGTTATTGTAGAAATATTTTCACGTTTAATTTTAGATAATTTTTTTCTGCTTTTATCCAATTGCATTACAAGAAAGGAAGGTTTTTTCGCTTGTATAATCCCTTCAACGGATTTACCACTGCTTGTTTTTATTTGAACCAGCGAATTGGGTCTTACTTCATCATAGTTAATGACAACTCGTTTTGCACATCCGCTTGATAAAATCAACAGGAAAACGAGGACAGCCAATTTATTTAAATTCTGTTTAACCATTTTTTCTCCTAAAATTGGTGAATATCAAAGCTGCAATTCTATTCAGTTCTATTCAATAAATTTCTTACACAATGGGGCAAGAATTTTCTAATTGTAGCAAAATAAAAATAAAGGTCGAGATCAAGATCGAGATCAAGAAAAAAATTAAAATAGTTGTTTCTTGACCTTGGCCTCGACACCTGTACCCGAAGGGTATTGACCTTTGTTGTTACAAAATTTATCACTTATTATCCTATCATTTCAATTTATAGGGATTCTGGTTCATCCAGATTATGAAATTACATAAGAATATTATCAGAAATTTTCAAATTTTTCATGGAGCTACTATCTTGAATTTGAGCATTTTTATTTCCAACAGCCGGAGTTCTAAATGATTCACTTCCTGGCGAAACAGCGGTTTTCACCTTTGTTTGATATTTAGGATTATCAAACCCGATGTCATCTATTTCCAATACTTTAAGTAATTCCAATTGAGATTCCAATAAGTGTCTTAGCCGTTTGGAAAATGAATCTTTCTGTGCTTTAATGATCATTAGCTCATTTTTCATGTCAATAAGCTGTTTTTTCGCGTTCTCGATGATTTTCTCAGCGTGTACTTCAGCTTCTTTTATGATAAGTGTCGATTCCCGTTTTGAATTCTCACGAGACTGATTCATTGTTTGCTGAGCATTCATCAAAGATTCTTTGAAAGTTTTTTCAACTTCCTGGTAATCCTGGAGTTGTGTTTTTAATTTTAACACATCGTCAGACAAATTATTTTTATCTTTTATTAAAGATTCATACTCTTCGGAAACCATTTCCAAAAATGTTTCAACTTCAACAGGATCAAATCCGCGCATTGCTTTTTTAAAAACTTGTTTTTTTATGTCAAGAGGTGTGATTTTCAATTCAATTTCCTCCAATCACTGTTATACTCGTTAAGGTTTAAAATGTAACAATCATCTGAAATATATCTTTTGACTGTTACTATAACTGCATGGCGCAAAGAGCAGGGCGCATGGCTATAAATCATTCTGCGATACAAATATTATAAATCATATTCAATTTTGGTTGCGGCTCTGCTGCGTTAGGAACAATTCAGGTTACAAAAGAATTGAGAAAACAATTCTTTCTGCTATCATCAAGCCCAATATCAAAATCATTGGTGAAATATCCAATCCGCCAAGGTCAGGCATCCATTGTCGTATCCATACCAAAGGCGGTTCGGTAATTTGATGAATTAGTTTAATATATGAATTATGCGGGTTGTGCGGAATCCATGATAAGACAACCCGTATGATAACAATAATAATGTAAATATCAATTACCAGGTCGATTAATTTAAACAACGAATACACTTCTCTGTACCTCACCATTTTAGAATTAAAACTATATTTATCCAATTAATATAAACTATTAGTACTTAAAAATCAACAAAAAAGTTTTATAAAAAGCTTGATTTTTAAAAAATAATTTGGTAATTTAAATATTTGAAAAATGGTTTGAATATTGGAGGAAAACCTATGCATGCGGTGATCATGGCAGGAGGGGTAGGGACAAGGTTCTGGCCTCGCAGCAGAGCAAAAAAACCGAAACAGCTGTTAAAGATCATTGACGAACGTTCACTGATCCAGGCAACTGTCAATCGCCTTGATAGTTTAATACCCCATGATAAAATATTTGTTGTAACCACAAAATCCCAAAAAGATGAAATTCAAAAACAACTTCCTTTTTTAAAGTCAGAAAATTTAATTATTGAACCCAAAGGGAAAAACACAGCGCCGTGTATTGGTTTGGCTGCAATCATTTTAAAACAGCAAGATCCCGAAGCAGTGATGGCTGTCTTGCCTGCAGACCACAGGATCAAAAATGACGCTTTTTTTAGAAAAGTGCTGTCAGCTGCCGAACTTTTAGCAAAAAAGGAAAACTGCTTGGTAACCTTGGGCATAAATCCAACTTACCCATCCACCGGTTATGGTTATATTCAAATTGATGATCAAAAAAATGAAGTTGGCGGAATGGAAACATTCAGAGTTAAAACATTTGCCGAAAAACC
>JADHVV010000101.1 GCA_016783825.1 Candidatus Zhuqueibacterota bacterium
CACGACCGGTGATCGAAAACACATCCTCGACAGGCATTAAAAATTTCTTGTCCGTATCTCGTTCAGGAGTTGGAATATAGGAATCAATTGCTTCCAATAACTTTTTTATTGAGTTCCATTCTTCACCTTCCAAATCACCAGCAAGTCCCTTTTCCATCGCTTTTAGCGCGCTGCCCATCACAATCGGAATCTCATCACCAGGAAATTCATACTGGCTCAATAACTCGCGCAACTCAAGCTCCACCAACTCAAGCAACTCAGGATCATCGACCTGGTCGGTCTTGTTCAAATAAACAACGATTGAAGGGACATTTACCTGACGAGCTAACAAAATGTGCTCTCGTGTCTGGGGCATGGGACCATCGGCTGCCGATACCACCAAAACAGCGCCATCCATCTGTGCAGCGCCGGTGATCATGTTCTTGATATAATCCGCATGCCCCGGACAATCAACATGGGCATAATGACGATTATCTGTCTCGTATTCTACGTGCGCTGTGTTGATCGTTATACCGCGTGCTTTCTCTTCAGGCGCATTGTCAATCTCTTCGAATTTCTTTACCGAAGCCTGTCCTTTGTTCGCAAGAAACATTGTGATTGCCGCTGTTAACGTGGTCTTGCCGTGATCAACATGACCAATCGTTCCAATATTTACGTGCGGCTTTGTTCGTTTAAATTTTTCTTTCGCCATGACTGATTTCCTCCGTCATTAATATCTTTTGTAAAATAATTTATTTAATAAGTGTAATTCCCTGAAAACATTTGTGCTGTTTTTTCTTCAGGAAGTTGTTCATAATGTAAAAATTGCATCGAATGCGTTGCACGTCCTTGTGTTAAAGACCGTAATTGTGTTGTATATCCAAACATTTCACTTAATGGGACTGATGATGATACAATTTGTAAATTGTTTCGCGCTGAAATATTATTAATTTTTGCCCTTTTTGAATTAAGGAAGTTAACAACATCTCCCAGGTAGTCTTCTGGAACGGTTACTTCAACGCTCATTATCGGCTCCATTAACATTGGCGCAGCTTTTTCCGCAGCATTTCTGAATGCCATGGAAGCTGCAATTTTAAAAGCTAATTCAGTTGAATCTTCATTATCAAATATTCCGCCGACTAATTTGGCAATTACATCGATGACCGGGTAGCCGAACAACACGCCACCCAACATTGCTTCTTTGATTCCATCTTTAATTGGTTGAACAAATTGTCCCGGAATCATACCAGGTGTTGTTAAGTTTTTAAATGCTAAACCTTTTCCAGGATCGTTGGGTTCAATTTCCAGAACAACTTCAGCAAACTGATTTTTTCCGGCTATTTGCTTTAAAAATTTTCCTTTTTCCCGAGACAATTTAGTTATCGACTCTTTATAAGCAACCTGTGGTTTCCCCACATTTGCTTTAACCCGAAACTCCCTCGTCAATCGATCCACTAAAATATCGAGATGAAGCTCCCCCATTCCTGATATTATTGTCTGACCTGTTTCTTCGTCCGTCCTAACAACAAACGTTGGGTCTTCATCAGAAAGTTTTTTTAATGAATTATTCAGGCGCTTTTCATCGGCTTTAGTTTTTGGTTCGATTGCTATTGAAACAACCGGTTCCGGGAATGTCATGCTTTCCAATAAAATCGGATGCTTATTAACGCTGAGCGTGTGCCCCGTTTGGGTTTCCCGAAAGCCTGCTATTGCCACAATCTCACCGGCATGGACTTCCTTCAAATCTTCTCTCTTATTAGAAGACATTTTCAGAATTCTGCCAATTCTTTCATGCCTTTGAGTATTTGTATTATAAACACTCTGCCCGGCCTTTGCTACCCCTGAATAAGCCCTGATAAATATTAATTTGTCAACGAACTTGTCTGCAGCAATTTTAAAAGCTAATGCACAAAAAGGTTCTTCATCCGAAACTTTGCGTTTTTCAATCCTTTCCGTCTTTGGATTAATCCCTTCAATTGGGGGTATATCTAATGGAGAAGGTAAGTAATCGATAATCGACTCCAATAAAGGCTGAACGCCTTTATTTTTAAGAGATGATCCGCAAAGAACTGGTGTTACTTTTACATCGAGCGTTGCTTTTCTAATTGCTGTTTTTATTTCAACTTCATTTATTTCTTTTACGTCGAGATATTTTTCTAAAATTAAATCATCGTATTCTGATAATATTTCGAGCATCTCGTTGCGAGCAGCTTTTGCTTTTTCAACGTATTCCGAAGGGATTTCTCTTTCTTCGTATGTTGCACCCAAAGTGTCAGCATCAAAGTGCAGATATTTCATTTTCAGAAGATCGATCATCCCTTGAAAAGTGTTGCTCTCACCGACTGGTATTTGAGTTACCAATGGTAAAGCGCCCAACCTGGATTTGATCATTCCCACTGCATTTGAGAAATCTGCTCCAATACGATCAAGTTTGTTAATGAACGAAATTCTCGGAATTTTATAATTATCAGCCTGCCGCCACACTGTTTCCGACTGCGGTTCCACACCCCCAACTGCGCAAAAGATTGCAATCGCCCCGTCTAATACCCGCAGCGACCTTTCAACTTCCACAGTGAAATCAACATGACCAGGAGTGTCTATAATGTTGATTTGGTGTTTTTTCCACTTACAGCTTATTGCAGCAGCGGTGATGGTTATGCCGCGTTCCTTCTCCTGCTCCATCCAGTCCATTGTTGCGGTACCATCGTCAACCTCCCCCATCCGGTGAACTTTGCCCGTATAGTACAAAATTCGCTCGGTGGTGGTTGTTTTTCCCGCATCAATATGCGCCATTATTCCGATATTTCGTATCTGCTCTAGCTTTTTATTTTCTGGCATAAAAAACTCCACCGAACAGATTAGAGAGATTTGCTTCTAACTCGCTATCCTCTCTAAAGTTGTGGAGAAGATAAAATGTGTAAAATTATAGGGTTGTAATAATAATTTTATTCTTAATGTTTATTATTTACCACCTGAAATGTGCAAATGCTTTATTTGCCTCTGCCATTTTATGAGTATCTTCCCGTTTCTTAATTGATGGACCTTCTTTGTTTGAAGCTGCAATTAATTCGGAAGCAAGTTTGTCTGCCATCGTTTTTTCATTTCTTGCCTTGGCATAATTAATGATCCATCTAATAGCTAATGCCTGCCTTCTTTTCTCATTAACTTCTATTGGCACCTGATAAGTTGCGCCACCAACACGCCTTGATTTTACTTCAAGAATGGGTTTAACATTTTCAAGCGCTTTCTGAAAAACATCCAATGCATTATTTTTACCGCGTCGCTCAATATTATCTAAAGCCAGGTAAAATATTTTTTCAGCCGTACTTTTTTTACCCCGGGTCATAATTCCGTTGATGAATTTAGTGACAACGATACTATGAAATTTGGGATCTGGTAATACTTCTCTTTCAGAAACTTTTTTTCTTCTTGGCATAATATTAGTCTATCTATCTATTAGTATTAAAATTAAAATCATTTCTTTTTCTTTTTTGTACCATATTTTGACCTGCTTTGCATACGATCCTGTACGCCTGCCGTGTCTAACACACCGCGAACAATGTGGTATCGCACACCCGGAAGATCTTTTACACGTCCACCACGAATCAAAACAATGGAGTGTTCTTGTAAATTGTGTCCCTCACCGGGGATATAAGCCGTAACTTCAAAACCATTTGTCAGTCTTACACGGGCGACTTTTCTTAATGCCGAGTTCGGCTTTTTGGGTGTTGTTGTATAAACCCTGGTACAAACACCGCGTTTCTGCGGAGAACCCGCTAAGGCTGGCGCTGAAGTCTTTTTCGCTTGGCTCTTTCTACCGAATCTTACTAATTGATTAATTGTTGGCAACGTCCATCTCCATTTTTTTAGGAAATTTAAATATAAATAAAATATTTATAAATAGCAATATATTTTTTTACTAATTATGATTTTTTTCAGTAATTTATGATTCACTGGGCTCGTCATTTGTTTCGGCATACTCATCAACAATTGTCTCATCCACATCATCCTGATCCATCGGGCTATAAACCTTTATATCTTTATACTTATCCAAACCGGTTCCCGCTGGAATCAGGTTACCCATCACGACATTTTCTTTCAATCCCCGTAACCTGTCAATTTTTCCTTCTATTGAAGCATCGGTCAGCACTCGGGTTGTTTCCTGAAAAGAAGCAGCTGAGATGAAGCTTTCCGTTGTAAGGGATGCTTTGGTAATGCCTAACAACAAAGGCTGGAAGGTAGCCGGCTGCGCAGGTCTCGATTTTGCCGGTGTTTTCTTTGCTTTAATGACTCTTTGATTAAGAAGTTCAAATTCCGATCTATCGACAACCTCATCGTTTTTGAACTCAGAATCTCCTGCCTCAGTGACAACAACTTTTCCCCTAACATTATTATTTTCAGCCTGAAAAGTTAACCTGTCAACATTATCTCCGGGCAGGTAAATTGTATCACCCGGTTCATCAACTTTTACTTTTTGCAGCATCTGCCGGACAATAACCTCAATATGTTTATCATTAATCCTTACACCCTGGAGTCGATACACTTCCTGAATTTCATTAACCAGGTATTCCTGAACCCGGTTCGCTCCCATAATATTTAGAATATCATGCGGCGCCACAGAACCTTCGCATAATTTTTCGCCCGCCTCAACATAATCGCCATCATGGACTAATATATGTTTTCCATAAGGTATTTGATAAGCTTTTTCTTCCTGCCCGTCCCTGGAAGTAACCAGGAGTTTTCTTACACCACGCCTGATCTCTCCAAATTCGACTTTTCCGTCAATTTCACTAACAATTGCCGGGTCTTTTGGTTTCCGTGCTTCGAATAATTCAGCTACACGCGGCAAACCACCGGTAATATCCCGTGTTTTTGAAATTTCGCGAGCTATCTTCACTAACGCGTCACCGGCTTTGATAACATCATCATTTTTCACTTGAATCGATGCTTGAGTCGGCAGAATGTAAGAACTCAATTCATTACTTTCTTCATCCAAAATTTTAATTTGTGGACTTAAACTTCTATTTCTTGATTCAATAATTACTCTCTGCCTCAAGCCTGTAGCTTCATCAGTCTCTTCTCTGTATGTTACATTTTCAATGATATCGCTAAATTCCACTTTACCTGCATGAAAAGATAAAATTCCTGTGATGTATGGATCCCAGCTAAAGAGAATATCTCCTTTTTTAACTTGCTCTTTTTCTTTAATAAATACATAAGCGCCGTAAGGTACAATATAATTGGATAAGGTTCGATTGTCATCATCTATTATCTTCATTTTACCGTTTCGTGCAATCGCAATAAGAGAGCCATCATCCGATTCAACAAATCGCAGGTTCTCAAAATGAATTGCGCCGGTATGTTTCGCTGTCGCCTGTGATTGAGCAGCAATACGGGCAGCAGTTCCACCGATGTGAAACGTTCTCAAAGTTAACTGGGTGCCAGGTTCACCAATGGATTGTGCTGCCATTACGCCAACAGCCTCTCCTTTGGTCACCAGCTTTCCAGTCGCCAAATTTCTTCCATAACAGTATGCACAACAACCACGTCTTGCTTCACACGTTAATACTGATCGTATATTAACAGTTTCAATTCCAGCATAATAAATCTTATCTGCTCTATCCTCATCGATGAGTTCACCCGCTTCGACTAATACATCACCTTCATCATTAAAAATATCTTCAGCAGCTACACGACCTAATATTCTATCTCTCACCGGTTCAATAACTTCTTCACCCTCTTTTAGATCACCAATCCTGATCCCTAAAATTGTGCCGCAATCTTTCTCATTTATAATAACATCCTGGGCTACATCAACCAATCTGCGTGTTAAATAACCTGCGTCTGCTGTTTTTAACGCTGTATCAGCCAAACCTTTTCGAGCGCCATGCGTGGAAATAAAATATTCTAATACGGACAATCCCTCTTTAAAATTAGCTGTAATTGGGTTTTCAATTATCTCGCCCATTTCTCCGGTCATTTTCTTTTGTGGCTTTGCCATTAACCCGCGCATCGCAGCTAACTGACGAATTTGCTCACGCGATCCTCTTGCTCCGGAATCAGCCATCATGTATATGGGATTAAATCCTTTTTCGGTTTTCTTCAATTTTTCCCACATCATTTCCGATAAATCGCTGGTCGTATGTGTCCAAATATCAATGATCTTGTTATAACGTTCACCATCAGTAATAATCTGGTTCGAGTATTGCTTTACAATTTTTTCAACTTGACTTTTCGCATTATCTAAAATATCTGTTTTTTCTTCAGGAGTTACGACATCATTCATCCCAATGCTCAATCCACCCTTCATTGCATAGTAGAATCCCATTGTTTTGATTTCATCTAAAAACTCGGCAGTTAGCAAATTACCCAATTTCGAATAAACATTGTATATAATCTCTTCTACTCTTTTTTTCGTTAGCAATTCATTCACAAAAGATAATTGATGCGGTATTATTTCATTAAATATTACCCTGCCGGTTGTAGTTTCTATCATTTCCCCATTAATACGGACTTGAATTTTTGCATGTAAACCGACTGCATCATTTTCATAAGCGAGCATCACTTCGTCCGGAGATGAAAATATTTTGCCTTCGCCTATATCCCCTGTTTTTGTTTTCGTCATATAGTAGATACCTAAAACCATATCCTGGCTTGGTACTGCTAACGGTCTTCCATTGGATGGGGAAAGAATATTATGGGTCGAAAGCATTAATAACCTGGTTTCAATCTGGGAGTAAAAAGAAAGCGGTATATGAACAGCCATCTGGTCGCCATCAAAATCAGCATTAAATGCTGCACAAACGAGTGGATGGATCTGAATTGCCTTGCCTTCAATCAATATGGGCTGAAACGCCTGAATGCCCAATCGATGCAAAGTTGGAGCACGGTTCAATAAAATAGGATGATCTTCAATAATTTCTTCTAATATTTCCCAAACATCATTGCCGCGTTTCTCGACCATTTTCTTAGCGCTTTTAACGGTCTTTACCAGGTTCCGTTCAACCAATTTTCGAATGACAAATGGTTTGAATAATTCCAGCGCCATATCTTTTGGTAAACCGCACTCGTGCATTTTCAATTCGGGTCCGACAACAATTACCGACCTGCCGGAGTAGTCGATACGTTTTCCTAACAGGTTCTGACGAAAACGTCCCTGCTTGCCTCGAAGCATATCAGACAATGATTTTAATGCACGGTTGCCATCAGAACGGACTGCAGCTGCTTTTCGTCCGTTGTCGAACAGGGAATCCACTGCTTCCTGAAGCATCCTCTTTTCATTGCGCAGGATAACTTCCGGCGCTTTAATTTCCAATAATTTTTTCAGACGATTATTTCGGATAATAACGCGCCTGTAAAGATCATTCAAATCTGATGTAGCGAATCGTCCTCCCTCCAACGGAACTAATGGACGTAATTCAGGAGGTATCACCGGGATGATAGACATTATCATCCAATTTGGTTTATTCTCTTTATTAAATTTACTTCGCTTAAAAGCTTCAATAACTTTTAATCGTTTAAGCGCATCATTTTTACGCTGAATAGAAGTATCGACCTGCACTTGTACACGAAGGTCAACAGACAGCTTTTCAACATCAGCTCTTTTGAGTAACTCTAAAACGCCTTCGCCGCCAATTTTTACTTCGAATCGCTCGTTTTCATCTTCAGTATCTTCACTAAGTTCCGGGTAATCACTCAAAATTTTGAAGTATTCATCTTCAGTAATGAGATCTTTTTCTTTTAGCCCGCTCTTGCCCGGTTGAATAACAACATAAGACTCGTAATATATTATTCTTTCAAGATTGGACATACTCATCCCGAGAATGTATCCAATTTTTGATGGAAGCGATTTCCAGTACCAAATATGAACAACCGGCACAGCAAGTGTGATGTGTCCCATGCGCTCGCGACGAACGCTTTTCATGGTTACTTCCACACCACATCTATCACAGATAATGCCTTTGTACCTGATTCGTTTGTATTTTCCGCAATGACATTCCCAATCTCTTACCGGGCCGAAAATTTTTTCACAAAAAAGACCGTCCTTCTCTGGTTTAAAAGAACGGTAATTAATGGTTTCCGGCTTTGTTACTTCTCCATTTGATCTCTCTAATATTTTATCAGGCGAAGAAAGATTGATGGATATTGCCGTAAATTTTGATTTGCTTGTCATTTCTGGTTTTATAGAAAACATTTAGGGAAAAACCTCCCTTAAAGAGTTTTATCTTTAATAAAGTGGATAAATTAACAAAGTGGTTTTAAGATTTATATTCACCGAATTCATAACATCAAACGTGAAATATGAAACCCCCTGTTCGTTATTCATAATTCGGTGTTCGACATTCGTTATTTCTTTTTTTGAATATCGAATAATGAACTCTGAATGTCGAATATCGAACCAACAAATTTTATATTTCCACAAATCTTCTAACTATTTTGTGATTATTGTAATCTCTATGATCGGTTACAATAATCACTAATCTTTAATATCTAATAACTGAACATCTAAACCCAGTCCCATTAGTTCACGAATCAAAACATTAAAGGATTCAGGTATCCCTGGTTCAGGTAATGCATCACCTTTAACGATTGCCTCGTAAGCTTTGGACCTGCCTTTGACATCATCTGACTTAATTGTTAAAATTTCCTGCAGTGTATGTGCTGCACCATAAGCTTCAAGCGCCCAAACTTCCATTTCACCGAATCGTTGACCGCCAAACTGTGCTTTTCCACCTAATGGTTGCTGAGTTATTAATGAATATGGGCCAATCGACCGCGCATGAATTTTGTCTTCAACAAGGTGGGAAAGCTTCATAATGTAAATATAACCAATCGTTACTGGTGCATCATAAGCTTGTCCTGTGAAACCATCATAAAGTATGGATTTCCCATCCGTATTTAACCCGGCTTTTTCCATTTCCTGGTGTATTTCTTTTAAAGAAGCGCCATCAAAGACCGGTGTTGCATACATTACATTTAATATTTTTGCTGCCCAGCCCAGGTTGGTTTCCATAATCTGCCCGAGATTCATTCGCGATGGTACGCCTAACGGATTTAAAACAACATCCACTGGTGTCCCATCGGGCATAAATGGCATATCTTCCATGGGTACGATTCTCGCGACAACCCCTTTGTTTCCATGACGTCCAGCCATTTTATCGCCAACCATTAACTTCCGTTTTTTAGCGACATAAACTTTTGCTAATTGTACGATACCGGGGGGAAGTTCATCCCCAACGGTTATTTTAAATTTTCTATTTTCAAATTCTTCATCTAATGATTCAAGTTTTTCATAATAATTCTCTAACATCAGTCCAATTAGTTGATTACGTTCTTCGTCT
Source organism: Candidatus Zhuqueibacterota bacterium (assembly GCA_016783825.1). GTDB lineage: Bacteria > Zhuqueibacterota > Zhuqueibacteria > Thermofontimicrobiales > Thermofontimicrobiaceae > Nigeripontimicrobium. The sequence goes on from JADHVV010000101.1 coordinate 9,321, forward strand.
TTAACTAATGGTTTTGTCAGATCAATAGAATTAAAATCGATACCAGTGAAGGAGTCACTTTTCAACTGTTGGTTTGCGCGAATTATAACTTTTCCTGATTCTAAATCCCGTATGCCGGCAGAAATTTGATTTTCTAACACCCTTATCAGTCTTTTGTCTCTTAATTTCTTTAGGGTATGTTTTTCGGATTCAAGCCATTTTTCTAATTGTTCAACTAGTTTTTTATCTTGCCTTTTTGTCTTTGAATCTCTCTTTTTTCTGGAGAATAATTGCGTTTCAATAACCACACCTTTTAGACCGGTGCTCGCTTTCAGGGAAGCATCTTTTACATCACCGGCTTTTTCTCCAAAAATTGCTTTGAGCAGTTTCTCTTCCGGTGTTGGATCGGTCTCACCTTTTGGGGTTACTTTGCCAACCAAAATATCACCTTCACGGACTTCTGCGCCAACGCGAATTATACCATTTTCATCCAAATCTTTCGTTGCTTCTTCACTGATATTTGGAATTTCCCGTGTTAACTCTTCTTCACCGCGTCTTGTATCCCGAACTTGCAGTTCAAATGATTCAATATGAATTGAAGTATAGATATCATCCTGAACAACACGTTCGGAAATAACGATGGCATCTTCAAAATTATATCCGCGCCAGGGCATAAATGCGCATAAAATATTTTTTCCTAATGCTAATTCGCCGCCCTGGGTGCCGCAGCCATCGGCTAAAACATCCCCGGCATTTAGCTTCTCTCCAACCCTGACAAGTGGAATTTGATTAATACATGTATCCTGGTTGGTACGTTTAAATTTTGTAAGATCATATATATCGACTTCGCCATGTTCAAAATCTAATAATTCGTTAACATCAAGTTTCTCACTGTTTTCATCTTCAATGTGTCGAATAATAATCTCATTTGAAGACACACTATCAACAACACCGCCTCGTTCGCAAGTTACCAATGCCCTGGTGTCTCTGGCAACTTTTTCTTCAAGCCCGGTTCCAACTAACGGGGCATCAGGTTTTAACAAAGGAACTGATTGACGCTGCATATTGGAGCCCATCAACGCCCTGTTTGCATCATCATGTTCTAAAAATGGGATCAAAGATGCTGCTGCTGATACCATCTGGGTTGGAGATACATCCATATAATCCACAGTGTCGGGTGTTACCAGAGGAAAATCACCGCGATATCTTACCTGAACATTATCCCTGACAAAGTGTCCATCATCTGTTAATGGAGCATTTGCCTGGGCTACATGCAGGTTTTCTTCATCATCAGCAGACAGGTAATCTATGTTTTTGGTCACTCTGCCATCAACTACTTTACGATAAGGCGTTTCAATGAAACCCAAATTGTTGATTCGGGCAAAGGTTGTTAATGAAGAGATCAGCCCGATATTTGGACCTTCCGGTGTTTCAATAGGACAAAGTCTTCCATAATGAGTATAATGAACGTCACGAACTTCGAATCCGGCTCTCTCTCTGGTTAATCCACCAGGACCAAGCGCTGACAAACGTCGTTTATGAGTCATTTCAGCCAAAGGATTTGTCTGGTCCATGAACTGTGATAGCTGACTTGTTCCAAAAAATGTATTTATTACGGATAAAATCGTTCTCGCGTTTACCAAATCCTGTGGTGTCAGATTTTCATTATCACGCAGGTTCATCCGCTCTTTTACCGTTCTTGCCATTCGCGACAAACCGACACTCATTTGAGCTGCCAATTGTTCGCCAACGGTTTTTATTCTTCGATTACCTAAATGATCGATATCATCTGAACTACGTTGACCGTTTCTCAAATCCAATAAATAATTGATGATTGAAATAATGTCTTCTTTGGTCAATACAGTCAGATCAAGGTCAAAATCGTGACCCAATTTTTTATTCAAACGATACCGTCCAACAAGCCCCAGATCATATCGTTTTGGGTTAAAGAAAAATCTATCAACCAGGCTGCGCGCAGTTTCAATATCCGGTGCATCACCGGAACGCAACTGCCGATAAATTAATTCCAATGCCTCATTCTCGGACTTTGCCGGGTCTTTACGTATCGTATTATTTATCACTTCCGGACTGAATTGTGAGTCCGTTTTGAGAAATTTTATTGTGTCAATTTCTGTCTCTTTAATCCGATCAAGCGTTTCCTTATCAAGTAGTGAGTCTTTTTCAATGAGAATTTCACCTGTCTCAAAATCAACAACATCCAATAGAACCGGCCGATCAAAATATGATTCGATCTCTTTATCCTTAACTTTAGCTTCGACACTCATATCAAAAAGGTCGTACAACTTTTGGTCTGTTCCATATCCCAGGGCACGCAACAGTGTTGTTACAGGAAACTTTTTACGCCTGTCAATATAAACATACATGACATCATTGATATCAGTTAAGAATTCCAACCATGATCCGCGTAACGGAATAATTCTGGCTGAATAAATCTTAGTCCCATTGGGGTGTTTTGTCTCATCAAAAAACACACCGGGAGAACGATGCAACTGGCTAACTACGATTCTCTCAGCGCCATTAATGATAAACGTTCCCCGATTGGTCATTACCGGAATATTACCAAGATAAACCACTTGTTCAATCGTATCGACGATCTCTTCAGTATCACTATCAGGATCCTTCATCGATAGACGAAGTTTTGCCTTGAGTGGTACTGAATAGGTGCCGCCTCTTTCCTGGCACTCCTTGAGATCATACTTTGGTTTTTCAAGGTAGTATGAGACAAATTCGAGAATAAAATTCTCTCTACTATCTATGATTGGAAAAATGCTGTTGAATACCGCTTGCAGTCCCTGGTTTTCCCTCTTATCAGGATCAACTTTTGTTTGAATGAATTCATCAAACGATTCCAACTGAATGTTGAGCAGATCCGGCAGTTCAGCAATTTTCTTGATCTTTGAAAACGATCTTCTTTTTTCTTTAATCTTTGGCATGAAAAGATTTACCTCTCTTCACCATGCATGAAAAACGATAACTATTAATAAAAATAATCTTCGAACATGCTAATATAATTTTATTAACAATGAGTCCGAAGAATATTTTATTAATACCAGTGAATTATTTAATGTCAACTGTAGCGCCAACTTCTTCAAATTTTTTCTTAATTTCTTCAGCTTCTTCTTTAGTAACAGCTTCTTTAATTGCTTTGGGCGCTGAATCTACAAGGTCTTTCGCTTCTTTTAATCCAAGCGAAGTTACTTCACGTACAGCTTTGATAACCTGGATTTTCTTATCTCCAATTAAAGAAAGAACAGCATCAAATTCAGTTTGCTCTTCTTCAGCTTCCGCGGCAGCAGGAGCGGCAGCAGGAGCGGCAGCAACAGCAGCCTGTGCTGAAACACCAAACTTGTCTTCCAGTTCTTTAATGAGTTCGACTAACTCTAAAACTGATAATTTTTCAATCGCTTCAATTATTTTAGCTACACCACCTTTTGCCGCTGGCTTTTTTGCAGTTGTTTTTTTAGCGGTGGTTTTTTTCTCTTCTGTTGCAGTGGCTTCATTTTCAGACATTACTTGTCCTCCGTTAAACATTTATTAAGGGGTTGGATAAAATTAGTTTCCCATTTAAATTATTTTAATTTGCTACAAATCAATATATTACAAATTCAATAAGTGTAAAATAATTTATCCCACTCCCTAAAGTGAACTTTAATTTTCTTTTTGTTTTTTAATTTGATCTAAAACATTAACTGTTGCTGATAAAAGCGCATGAATCACATTTACCATATTTCTCAATGGTCCTGCTATTGTTCCCACAGTTTGAGCCAGGATTTGTTCTTTACCAGGCAACTTTGCAATTTCTTTAATCCGATCCTCGGCATAAACCTGTCCGTCAAATATACAAGCCTTTAGATCAAGCTTGTTATTCTTCTTCCTGAAATCAGAAAGAATTTTTGCCCCGATGATTGGATCTGCTAAACAGAATGCCATTGCCGTTGGTCCATCAAGATATTTCAAGAGTTCTTCAAAGCCAACTTTGTTTACAGAAATTCGGGCTAAAGTATTTTTAACAACTTTGAACTCAACAGAAGCTTCACGTAATTGATTTCTAAGATCATTGATCTCTTCAACATCCAATCCTTTATAATCAGCTAAGTATACTCCAGTCGAATCAGACAACTTTTCTGCAATATAAGCAACAGCGTTTTCTTTTTCTGGTCTAACCATTTATCTAATTTCCTTAATAGATTGTAAATTTGTTATCAGTTCAATCTTTTTTTTAAGTTTTTTCCAATCCAGATCAATTCACTCTTCCAACGAAAAGGCTGAGGCGAAGGCTAAGGCAGAGCAAGGCATAAAATTAAAGGATTAAGGTTTTTCTTTTCTTCCTTCGCCTTTGCCTCAGCCTTCGCCTGCACTTTAGTTCTATTTTAATTCATCTAATAAAGCCGCACGATCTAATAAAACTCCCGGTCCCATCGTTGTTGTTACTGTGACACGGCGAAGGTACTGTCCTTTAGCTGCCGCAGGTTTCATTCGCACCACTGTGTCCATAAATGACAGAATATTTTCTTTAATTTTCGGCGCATCAAATGATAATTTACCGGCAGCGACCTGAAGATTTCCATTTCGATCAACCCGGAATTCAATTTTACCCGCTTTGACATCTTTAACCGCTTTAGCAACATCCATGGTTACTGTGCCGCTTTTGGGGTTGGGCATCATTCCTTTTGGTCCTAAAATTTTCCCAAGTTTTCCAACAACGCTCATAGCATCCGGAGTCGCGATGATCACGTCGCACTCTAACCAACCTTTTTGTAATTTTTCCGCATATTCATCCAATCCCACAAAATCAGCGCCGGCATCCTGGGCTTCTTTTTCTTTTGCCCCTTTAGTTAAAACTAATACACGGACAGTTTTTCCTGTTCCATTTGGTAAGGAAACAGTGCCTCTGACCATTTGATCAGCATGCTTTGGATCAACGCCCAATCTCAGGGCAACTTCCACTGATTCATCAAATTTTGTTTTTGGCAAATCTTTTAATAGTGCAATTGCCTCTTCTAATGAATATTCCTTACCGTTTTCTACTTTAGTGACAGCTTCACTATAGCGTTTGCTTCTTTTCATTATTACTCCACAAATATCAAACTTTTTTTACCCCGGTTTTTTACTTTTTCAAGATCGAATTTTTGATTGGTTATTGGTCATTAGTAATCAATCATTAGTCATTCAGGTTTTGCACAATAACATGATCAAGCTTTGGCTAAAATCGGGGCTTGATTGTTTTTATAGTCATTTTTCTGATCCAGATTATTATCTATTACAATGAAAAGGCTAAGTCCGCCAGTTGGCGAAAAAGGTGGAGCAAGAATTTAGACTTAAGGAATAAGGATTTTCTTTCTTCCTTTGCCTTTGCCTGTACAGTTACATTTAAAAATTAAGGAAATACAGACTGTGCCTCAGCCTTCGCCTGCGCTTTAGCGATTAGTATTTAGTCTTCCACTAATATTCCCATGCTTCTGGCGGTGCCTTCCACCATTCTCATAGCGCTTTCAATAGAAAAAGCGTTAAGGTCTTTCATTTTCGTTTCAGCTATTTCTTTTACTTGTTCTCTTTTAACTTTACCAACTTTTTCCCGATTGGGTTCTCCCGATCCTTTCTCTAATCCTGCTGCTTTTTTAAGCAACACTGCGGCAGGCGGAGTTTTGGTAATGAAAGAAAATGAATGGTCTGCATAAACAGTAATAACAACCGGAATGATCAGACCTTTTTTATCCTGGGTTTTAGCGTTAAATGCTTTACAAAATTCCATGATATTTACACCATGCTGACCCAGCGCCGGTCCTACAGGAGGCGAAGGATTTGCATTACCAGCAGGAATTTGCAATTTAATTGTACTAACTATCTTCTTTGCCATTTATTTTTATTTCTCCAATTCAACTTGTAAAAAATCCAATTCAACCGGTGTCGATCTTCCGAAAATACTCACCATTACTTTTAATTTATTTTTTTCTTCATTCACTTCATTCACTACTCCCGTAAAATCAGTAAACGGGCCATCAACAACCTTTATTGGGTCCCCAACACTAAAGGGAATCTCAATTAATTCTCTATTCTTTGCTTCGTCAACTCGCCCAAGAATGCGTTTTATCTCATCAGGACGGAGAGGTTGTGGTTTATTCTTTGATCCTACGAAATGGGTGATGCCTGGCGTATTGGAAATTAAATGGGTTGTGTCTTTGTCAATTACCATTTCCACTAAAATGTATCCTGGAAAAAAAACCTTATTCTTGGATTTCTTTTTACCATTCTTCATTTCAGTAACTTCTTCCGAAGGTACTAATACATTGGTAATTTTTTCGCCTAAATTCAACCGGGCAACTTCATTTTCAATGTTTGATTTTACCTTGTTTTCATGCCCGGATAGAATATGTACAACGTACCATTTTATTTCTTGATCTTCCAACAAATCCTCTTCAGAACTGAATTAGTAAACAATATTTAACAATCCTTGTAATGCCTTATCCACTATAAAAATGAATACTGCAAAAATAAGGGTTAAAACAATCACAATTACAGTCGTCCCTTTTAATTCTTGTCTGCTGGGCCAACTGACTTTAGCCATTTCCGTTTTTACATCCTGAATAAATTTATTTATCTTACGGAACATTTCTTTGAATCTCCAACAGGTTATTTTTCGATAATTTAGCAGGCCAGGAGGGATTCGAACCCCCAACAGCCGGTTTTGGAGACCGGTGCTCTGCCAATTGAACTACTGGCCTACAACTTTACCTAGTCTCTTTATGAGGCGTGTGCTTATCACAAAAACGACAATATTTTTTGAATTCCACACGCGCCGTATGTTTCCTTTTGTTTTTAGTGGTATTATAATTTCTTTGTTTACATTCCGTACATTCTAATGTAACTAAATCTCTCATTTTTTATTCCTATTACGTCAATTAAGGGGGTTGGATTAAATAACTTGGACATTTTAAATTGTCTCATTTTTTTAAAAAACCATTTGTGAAGTTAAAATAAGTAACTCATTTTATCCCACCCCCCTAAACTATGAAAATTTGCAGAAACTCGTTAGCTTATTCAATAATTGCTGTTACAACACCGGCGCCAACTGTTCTGCCACCTTCACGAATTGCAAAGCGCAAGCCTTCTTCCATAGCAATCGGCGTTATCAATTCTACATCGATATTCGTGTTATCACCAGGCATGATCATCTCTACGCCTTCACCTAGTTCGATCGAGCCGGTTACATCTGTTGTGCGAAAGAAAAACTGGGGACGGTAGCCAGGAAAAAATGGCGTATGACGTCCGCCCTCTTCTTTCTTTAATACATAAACTTCACCCTTAAATTTCGTATGCGGCGTTATCGAACCGGGTGCAGCTACCACCTGACCACGCATCAATTCATCTTTGTCAACACCGCGAAGCAGTAAACCACAGTTATCGCC
>JADHVV010000009.1 GCA_016783825.1 Candidatus Zhuqueibacterota bacterium
CAATGTACAGATCATAGGCAGGGAATCACCAACTTCGTTGTATGACCAGGAACTCTCCAGCATGGAAGTCGAAGGCGGTTTTGATGCAACGGATTCCAAAGGATTTATCAACATCAATACCATTCGGTTGAAAGCGCATTATCTTGTTTTGAGAAAGAAGAAACCGTATGATTGGAGAAATCGTTAAATGGTGAGTGGTTAGTGGTGAGTAGTTATTGGTGATTGGTTATACTGGTTATTGGTGAGTAGTGATTGGTTAGTAGTGAATTGAAAATAGTGGATATTCTCCCTAATCTCACAATCTATTTATTATCAAAAACTTGTTCAACAATGATAATAATTGTTTTCAAGTCGGTGGAAAGGTGCGGGGTATCCAGAATCCAGTTTCCAGCATCCGGAATCAAAGGCGTTAACCTGGTATTTTTAGTATCAAAACAATTCTGTAATTACATAGAAAGTGACAGGAATTAAAATGAAACTCTGGGAAAAAGGTCAAAAAATAAATGAGCAGGTGTTCGATTTTACGGTCGGGGATGATTTTATTCTTGATTTGCATTTGGTCAAATATGATTGTATCGCATCCATAGCCCATGCAAGGATGCTGAATAAAATAAATATTCTCACAAATGAGGACGTAAATAAACTGATCGATGGGCTTAATGAAATAATCGAATTGAATGAAAAGGGCAGTTTTGAGATCAAAAAGGAACAGGAAGATTGTCATACAGCAATTGAAAATTACTTAACAGATAAGCTGGGAGAACTTGGCAAAAAAATTCATACTGCCCGTTCGCGAAATGACCAAGTGTTGACTGCACTCCGGCTATTTTATCGCGACCAGGGAAAAGAGATAATTTCGTTGATGGATAATCTGACGGATTCCATTTCAGCATTTGTCAAAAAAACCGGAGATGTAAAAATTCCCGGATACACGCACATGCAAAAAGCAATGCCATCCTCAATCAAACTTTGGGGAAATGCGTTTGTGGATTCAATGGAAGATAATAAGTCTTTGTTAGTTGCTGTGCTTGATATTTTGGATCAATCACCTTTGGGCACCGCGGCAGGTTATGGCGTCCCATTAGAGATAGACAGGGAGTTTACTGCCAGAGAATTGGGATTCTCCCGGGTTCAGGAAAATCCCATTTATGCTCAAAACAGCCGCGGGAAATTTGAAAGTTCACTGCTTCATATCTTGAACCAGATCATGTTTGATTTGAATAAGATTGCTACTGATCTCATTTTGTTCAGTATGCCCGAATTTGGATTTTTCCAGTTGCCGGTTGAATTTTGTACCGGCAGCTCCATCATGCCGCAAAAGAAAAATCCTGATGTTCTGGAACTGCTTCGCGCGAAATATCATGTTGTTTCTGCCTGCGAGTTTCAGTTAAAGAATTTAATGAGCAATCTTATTTCCGGGTATAACCGGGACATGCAGCTCAGCAAAGAACCAGTGATAAAAGCTTGTGCCATCACCAGGGAGAGCTTGGAGATCGGGGCAGCCTTGTTTGATCACCTGTTTGTAAATCGGGAAAAATGCGAGGCTGCTATGACGGAAGAGCTTTATGCCACAGAAAAAGTGTATGCGTTAGTGAAGCAAGGCATTCCGTTTCGGGATGCATATCAACAAATAGCGAGTAAAATGTGATGAACGAGATAAAAAGAAAACTACCGGAGATCAAACGGTTGATTATCAAAGTCGGCAGTTCCAGTTTGTGCCACAAAGATGGTAAAATTGATCCCAGCAAAATTGTCGAAATAACCCGCCAGGTTGCATTTCAGGCACAAAGCGGCATCGATATTATCCTTGTGTCCAGTGGCGCTGTTGCCTCGGGCAGGAATTTGTTGAAGGAATTTGGATCAGGGTCTTCGATTGTCAACAAACAGGCAGCAGCCGCTATTGGGCAACCGATTCTGATGGGTTATTATCAGCAGTATTTTCAGGCTTATAATTTAAAAGCAGCCCAGGTATTGTTAACCCATGATGATCTGGACAACAGAAGGCGTTATCTGAATGCGCGGAACACATTAAACAATTTGATCGAGAATGGCATCATCCCCATTATAAACGAAAATGATACGGTCAGCGTTAAAGGAATTCAATTCAGTGACAATGATTTTTTAGGCGCACTGTGTACAAATATGGTTAATGCTGATCTGTTTATTATTCTATCGGACATCGATGGGATCGCCGATGCCGATCCAAAAGAAAATCCCGATGCAAAAATTTATTCAACACTTTCGTTAGCCAAACTGCGTCAGCTTCAGGCTCAAAATACAAATTCATCGACGCGCTCTTTTGGACGCGGCGGAATTGTTACAAAACTAACAGCGCCTTACATGGCAGCTCAATACGGCGTTCCGACAATCATTGCAAACAGCCAAACGCGGGACATAATTTACAGGCTTTTAGATGGAGAAAAACTCGGCACACTAATTACACCTAAAAAAACCGAGCTGAATTCGTGGAAGGCTTACATCGCCCATGCGTTAAAATCCCGCGCTGCCGTTATAATTGATGATGGAGCATCAAATGCGGTAAAAAAAAGGAAAGCAAGTCTTTTAGCATCAGGTGTTATCCGGGCAAAAAATAAATTCAACCGGGGAGATGGCGTCCGTTGTTGCCTGGAAGACGGGACAGAAATAGCTCGCGGCATTGTGGAATACAGCAGCGATGAAATAAATAAGATTGCCGGATGTCAGTCATCTGAGATTGAAAAAATTCTTGGATTTCAATTTAGGAGAGGTGTCATTCATAGAGATAATATGGTCATAACGGAGGAATAATGAAAACACAAGCATTAATGGAGTTGGGAAAAGCAACTAAAACAAGCAGCCGGATTTTACCGACGCTTTCAACCAAAACTAAAGGCAAAATATTAATGAATATGGCTGAGCAGATTCAATCACAACATGAGCTGATTCAAAAGGAAAATCGACTCGACCTAAAAGCAGCTAAAGAAAAAGGATTGTCAGCAGCAATGATTGACCGCCTAACTTTAACTTCAGAGCGAATCAATGGTATGGCAGACAGCCTAAAGGAAGTAGTGGGACTTCCTGATCCGGTGGGAGAAATTGTTGAAGAATACACTCGCCCCAACGGATTGATGGTACAACGGCGCAGAATCCCTTTGGGCGTCATTGGTGTGATTTATGAGTCGCGTCCCAACGTAACTGTGGAAGCCGCTTCGCTTTGTTTTTATGCTGGAAATGGTTTGCTGCTTCGCGGTGGTTCCGAAGCAATTCACTCCAACCGAATACTTGTAAAAATATTAAAGCAAGCTTTAGCGCCATTCAACCTGGAAGATGCCATCAACATTGTTCCAACCACCGAACGATCTACTGTTGATGAAATGGCAAAAATGGACGAAGTGCTGGATGTGATAATCCCTCGCGGTGGAGAAGGACTCATCCGCCGGGTGAAAAGCGTGGCAACGGTTCCGGTCATTGCCCACTATAAAGGGAATTGTCATATCTATGTTGATGAGACCGCAGATATAATTAAAGCAAGACAAATTGTTATAAACGGAAAAACACAAAGACCGGGAGTATGTAATGCAACCGAGACATTGCTTGTCCATAAGAAAATTGCCGATAAATTTATGCCATTGATGCTTGGTGACCTTCACAAACATAATGTGGAAATCCGCGGCTGCGACAAAACTCGTTCATATTGCGACAAAATCAAACCAGCCACATCTGCTGATTATGAAGAAGAGTTTTTGGATCTCATCTTGGCTGTTAAGGTAGTCGATAATGTGGAAGCCGCAATAGATCACATCCACCAATACGGCAGCGATCACACCGAAGCAATCGTCAGCGAAAATCCTGACTCCATTGATAAATTTGTCAAGTCGCTGGACAGCTCTGCAATTATGATAAATACCTCAACCCGTTTTAATGACGGTGGTCAATTGGGTCTTGGCGCCGAGATTGGTATCAGCACAACCAAAATGCATGCTTTTGGTCCCATGGGATTACGGGAGTTGACAACGAGTAAGTTTGTGGTTCGGGGGGAGGGGCAGGTAAGAGCATAGCCCATTAGCGGTCAAGCCAAGAGAAAAATAGGCTATTATCGTTGACAATTATCAATTATCAATTCTCACAATTTTTTTTGTTTGTTATTATCTTAATTAAAAATTAATTGACAATTGTGAACGGCTAATTGAGAATTGTCAATTATTAAATTTGCCTATTCTTGCTAATTTTATCATACTTCAGTTTAACTTGGTGGCAATGGGGCATAGCCCAATGCTGTTAGCTTTAAAGAAAATATTTAACTTCATTGACAATTAGCAATTCTCAATTGAAATTTGTAATTTATAAAAATTAATTGTGAATTGTGAATGACTAATTGAGAACTGTGAATGAAAGAGACAATCCTTTTTTCTTAAAAAAATAATGCCATTTGGGGGATGGGCAGGTTGGGATTAATTCAGTTTGAAAGATTAATTTCAAAATTCCATTTTGTTTATCCAAAAAGAAAGCTTGATTTTTTGCAGTATTTTATTTAATTTGTTACAAAAAAAATTTCATTTTTCAAAAACCGAGGATTACATGTACAACCGAATCGAAGTCAATCCTGAAGTTTGTCACGGAAAACCCGTGATTCGTGGCACGCGCATTATGGTGCGAAACATTTTGGGCGCACTGGCTGGCGGTGACTCCATTAAGGACATACTGCAGAACTATCCTGAATTGACCCTGGCAGATATTAAAACCGCCATTGCGTATGCCATCGAGTTAGTTGACGATACACAGCTCAGCATCAAGGTGTCGGCGTGATCAAAATATTGCTTGATCAAAATATCCCATCGCTTATTGAAACCTGGCTGCAACACGTTGTAGGTAAAACAGCAGAGATCACATCGACACGGACGCTCGGTATGCAGCGCATGACCGATGACAAGATTTTTTATTATTGCCAGCAGCACAGGATGGTCATTATCACTTATGATGAAGATTTTCAAAATCCAGTCATAATGCCCAATATTCCCGGCTACGGCGTCGTCAAGCTGAATGTCTATCCTACCGGTTTGCAACAGACCCAGGATGCCCTGTTGCGTTTACTTGATAATTACTCTATCGAAACCTGGGAAAAGGCTTCGATCGTAGTTGATCCTCATAAGATTCGTTATCAAAAGAAACATAATTGAATCCGGACTCCATAGATAAGTTTGTTAAGTCATTAGACAGCTCCGCAATTGTGATAAATACATCAACCCGGTTTAATGATGGCGGACAATTGGGGCTTGGCGCCGAGATTGGCATCAGCACGACAAAAATGCATGCCATTGGTCCCATGGGTTTAAGTGAGTTGACTACGAGTAAGTTTGTGGTGAGGGGGGAGGGGCAGGTAAGGGTGTGAAATAGGACTTGTTAACTTTTATTGAATTTTTTGAAGTAAAGGCTCTAGCAAAACATTGTTTTCTGGAGCCTCAACTTTTTTTAGTAAAACCCCTGTTGTTCACAACTACGGTCAAATACTTTCCTTAACAAGGATTGCGGTGGTGTCCCCAGGGGGACGGTTCGTAAATAGTGAATCCAAATTATCAGACAATGTTGACTTTCAGGAACTCCTACAAAGATAAAGAACGCGGATATAATTTTTTCACCATTAAGGACTTTTAACACCTTCTATAATTTGACTTTTTATCGTTGCTTCATTGACTTAATAGCTTTATCCTCAATAATATTTTTTAGCAACATCATTCCAGGCTGCACCCCATTATGCCAACAATCCCCAAAAACCTGCAAATCCGCGGCGTCAATGATCTGGTTGCCGCCATCTGTGTTTTTATTGTAATTGAAAAACCGGCGATAAAGATGGAACGTTTACAAAAATCACCACCGGTGATATCGTTGACGATAATACTTCATCAAGCGGTAGTGTTGTATGGGCAGATTTTAATAGCGATGGATATTTGGATGTACTAGCAAAGGCGGTTATACGGATCATAGCTAAATTGATTATGCCACAGCGTCTTTCCCGATTGATTTGTAATATTTTCATCGATCAACCGATAAGCATAATCATACTCATATTCATAAGTGTTTTGGCTATCATCAACAATTCGATTGATCATTGTTGTGTTATCATAACTATAAGTGAAATTAGAAATAATTGAATGATCAGACTTTAAATTTTGAATCGATGTTATTCGATGCATCGCATCATAGCTATAATCAGTAAAACTGCCATTGCCCAAGGATAGTTTTGTTATATAATTAAAGCTTGGATCGTAGTCATAATGAGCAGTAGCGTAAGAACTAACAACATCTGTTAAACGATGTAGATCGTCGTAAGTATAATTTACAGTAAATCCATCTACAGACATCGTTAATCGATTGCCAGCATTATCATAACTATAAGTTATTTCATCATCTGTAAAAGGGCCATCTTTTATTGTAAGCCGCCCACCATTATCATATTGATAACTTGTAGTTCCTATACCATCCGAAACTGAAATTATTTCCCCATTATCGTTATGGCTGAAACTTACTGAAGGTGTCGCATCAGAATAATTAATATTGGTCAACAGGTTATAATCATAGGTATAAGAAGTAAGTGTACCATTTTCATCTAATCTCGAGAGTACATTGCCTAAAATATCATAGGAATAACTCCTAGATGTTCCATCAGGATTGGTTGCAAATATAATTCTGTTAAGATTATCATACCTGTAACTGGAAACCTGACCATTTACAATCAAAGATAATACATTACCGTTACCATCCCTAGTATAGTTAATGGTTCCCTCAGGGCCATTGCTACTTGTTTGATGTGCGATATTATTGTACTGATAATGTGTCACTCTACCACCACGGTCAGTTACTGAGGTAAGGTTGAAAAAATCGTAGCTAAAGTTTATCGTAGAACCATCAGGATAAGAGATCTGGGTTATATTGTTAAGATTATCATAAACTTGATTAATAGTAATCCCATTAGTTGTTTTTGCCGTTATTCTTCCTACAGCATCTACATGGTAGGTAGTAGAAGGACCTATGTTGTAATCAATAGTTTCCAAATAACCATTACTGTTATAGTGATAATTAATCAGCTTGCCATTTGGATCGGTACTTGTTTCAAGATTGCCATTTGCATTATATGTAAAAGAGCTTGTGCCAACAGGGGTCGTGATACTTGTCAAGTTATTGTTCCCATCATAACCATAAGTTGTTGTTCTGTTCATGGGATCAGTAATCGCTTCCAGATTATTTTCAGTATCATAGGTGTAAGTTGTTGTTTTACTTCTTGGATCAACAATAGTTGTCACATTACCATTAGCATCATAACTATATTGTGTTTGATATGTCCCTTTCGTCATACTTGTTTTATGTCCGTAACTGTCATATTGGTAGTAAACGGAAGCCGATGGATTGGGATAGGTGATATGGGTTTTTCTGGCATTAGCAATATCTATGTGATGTTTGTATGCATTGCCATTATTATCATAAATCGTTGTGACCGCATCATTATCTCCCAGCCACATATAGGTAACATCTGAACTCACTCCATTGGGATTGGTGAACGTTATAATATAGGCGATTTCGTTAGCCATATTATTTTCTGTAACATCATATTTTACAGATGAAGTACCATGTGGTGTCGTAATGGATATAATTCTCACTTCGTATGCCGGTGCTGGGTCGGATTTTTGCAAAATTTCAACGATATCATATTCGAGCGTTGATGTATAACCACCAATATCGGTAATACTGACAAGATAGTCATTGTCCGTATATCCGTATTGAAAAGTCGCAGTGCGTCCTAATGGATCCTCAGCTTGTGTGATTCTGCCATCACTATTGAGCGTGAACTGCGTCGAGCGTCCGCTAGCATCGGTAACACTGGTCAAATTATAATCCCCATTATAAGTAAGTGTTACTTGATTACCATTGCGATCTTCGATTGCTGTTAATTTTTTATGAGTTGGATCATCAAAAATGTATTCTATTTTGGAACCTTTTTATTTTAAGGTGTAACCGTAACCACCAGTCACGGAATATCTAATCAATTCGTCATGTTCATATCCATACTTAGAATCGAAACTACTGCCGTTCCATTTATAATGTTTTCTTTGGCCATCTCCCATAATAACTATGATGGAATCACTTGTCGCCTCATGATAAAAAGCGGCATAAGCAAAACTCCACTGTTTACCCATTGGGAAATACTGTGTTGGTGCTGCTAATCCACCTGTTATCTCTTGTTTGTTATTTCCGTTATATACAAGTTTCAGTGCAATGTCAGGTCCAATTCCAGTACGGTACCACATGGGGATATCGGATGCAACAACATTTAATATGATGGGATTTATTGAAAATAATGGCATTGCCATAGTGCCTATAGCTGGATTATAACGTTTGATATAGTCTTCTACAGATGGCCATTCGTCAGATTGATCCGAACTATTTCTGCATTGACCTTGTGGTTCATTGTTTTCCGGATCATCTCCTTGATGTTCTCCATCATCTTCAGGTGTTCTTGCTTCATGCATATATAAGCCCTTTATCGATGCCTGTTTTTCATTTGAAATGGTTACATATTTGTTTTTGTCATAAAAAATAATCGCTTTGCCTGAGTAAGTTTACGCGAAATGAGAAGGGCTCACTTGTAATAAGTTTGGTGCTTCAGGATCAAACACGAAGTACATTTCGTTTTGGTAATCTTTTAATACAATATAATGTTGAGATGAATAATGAAGGATGGCTGGTTTTGGCAGATCAGGTAAATCGTTTAAATCCACTTGCACAGCCTGTGCTGTTGGGGAAAGTTTTTTGCTCCAATACAGCATCTCCGCCAATGAGACAGGTTCTTTAACAAAAGAATTTTCTGCCAGAATATTATTGAAATAATTAGAACTGAGATATTTGAGGACATCGGTACCGCAGGATAGTTGTTTGTTCTTTTCATTTACAGGATTTATTGTCTGTGTTGTTTGGCTTGCCAGGTTTGTGGTAAGTAGAAAAATCCATACAACAAAAAATACCTTGACTGAATAATTTCTATATATTTTCATTCTTTTCCCTTTACATTTTTATTCAAAAGCTCACTTTCTTTACACCGGCTGCAATGCGATTGTTTTCCATGATCATGTTAACCACCATTAGTACATCACCGCTTCGTAAATCCTGGTAGGCAATGGTATATTCAGCCGGGACAACTGCGTTGGGATTTTCAGCAACAAAATTTTCACCAAATGAAATGTAAATTTCATTATTAGTAGAGTAAATTTTTTCAAAGTCAGAAGTTTGTTTGGGTAATATTATTTTAAAAGAGCTTTCATCCACTGCCTCAGCAAAAAAGTTAAATGGGACATCGATGTTTTCGGACCAGGGAATTTTGGCATGTGGATACAAAGCGAAGCGCTGCCAATCCATGGGATAGACGGAAGAGGCTATACGATCTATTGATTTTCTTTCATTAATTAAAAAAAATGCTGTTTTAGGGATTGCAAAGGAAAGGACTTGAGCTGACACATTAAATTCGTTTAATACATTCACAGCGCCTGTTTGGTCAAGTCCGTCCCAGTGGATGCTTTTTTTACCCGGAAGTTGCGGTTCCCAGTTTGTGAGGGTGCGCAATAATGCCCCCCCTCGCAAACCCAATCTTACTTTAATTAATGAGATTTTAGGCAGGATGTAGCTAATCTCCCCGGTGCTCGATCCAATTTCACGTCAGTGGCTGTTACCATTTCGCCCCACGGTTCCTGGAAAGAATCAAAATTAAAAGTTTGATTTTTCTCATTTTCACCCTGGATTTGGAGATAATAAACTCCTGAAGAAAAACGTTGTAAATTCATCAGGTGAGAACTTAATACAATTTTTTGAGAACCTGGTGAACGCGGTTTATTTTCTTCAATAATAATTTCCTCACCACCGTAAACATTAACAAATTTAATTGAGGTATTCATTTTTGATGGCAGGCGGAATGTACAAACAATACTATCAGCCTGGTTTGCGAGAATGTGTCTTTTGGATAAATCAGCCTGAATAGAGGAAAAGGCAAAGTGGGGAAGGGATACACAAAGAATCACAACAAATTTTAACCAGTTCATACGAACCTCCAAGAAAATAGATTTTGAAATATATCAAATAAAAACTCCATTGTCAAGTGTTTTCCATTCTGTTGCAAAATTTTTTAATTGATTTAGTTGATGAGATACCAAAACAATGGTGGTACCGTATTTTTTAATCCATTCTTTCAAAACCGATAGAATGCGCTGTTGAAGCTCTTCGTTAAGATTATTGAATGGCTCATCCAATAATAATATTTTTGATTTGTGCGCCAAAGCTCTGGCAATAGCAACTCGCTGTTGCTCGCCACCTGAAAGATCGCCCGGGAATTCGTTCCTTTTATGTTCAATGCCCATTTTTTCTAAAATTGTTTCATTCCAATCTCTTCTCTTGCATTTATTTTTAATAAAACTTTTGGATGCGTAATCAACTTTTTGATAAATTGTTATATGGGGCCATAATGCCAGGTTTTGAAAAACGAGACTGATGGATCGTTTGTTAGCTGGAATATGAGTAGAATTATTCTGCACAATGGAATCAAATATTTTAATTGAACCCTGTTCAAATTGTTCAAAACCGCAAATACAACGAAGCAGCGTTGTTTTGCCACAACCAGAAGCTCCCGTGATATTTAAGACACTTTTCTTTTCGAGACGCAAGTTCAGGTTTTTAAGCACTATGTTTGAACCGTAAGATTTGTTCAGTCCATCAATCTCTATGGCGTACATTCAATAAGCCTCCTATCCATTTCCAGGCGATAATAATTATAATCGAGTTTAACAAAATATTGATAACACCCAGCGCACTAAAGTGCAGGCGAAGGCTGAGGCAAAGGCGAAGGAAAAAAAATTCTTAATCCCTGTGCCCAAAGGGTGCTTTAATCTTATACCTTACTCCGCCTTAGCCTTCGCCTCAGCCTTTTTGATGTAAGAGTTAAGTGATCTGGGTTAGAAAAAACTTTTGCACAAAAAACAAAGATTCAACTGGTAATACTATAACGTGTGTGTTTTCTCAAGACACTCGTGAGTATTTTGCGATGATGTTTTGATGGTTTTAAATTCTTCAATTAAAGTTTCTGCTTCAGGGGTTATTTTTGCCCCCCATATGTTTACATCAATATCGTGAACAATCTTTGATATATAAATTATTACCGGCTCGGAAATCTTGTGCTTTTTAATAATACTCTCAAAGCAGCTTAAATTATTTTGCCTGCCTAATTCAGCGCCTGGGACATCAAATGGGATACCATGCTTCACTCGTTTACCAAACTGGATAAATTCAAACGTTGCCAATTAGTCAACGAACGTTTTTATTAGCCATATTGATGCAGCACAATCAAAACAAAGATTTTCCCATGAGACATAAGTATTCGAAGTTCGTTCTTCTTGTTTGTTGTTTTTATCACAACCTTGAACATTGAAAAAAATAATCAATAAAATAATGATCAAATTGATGGGTTGTTGTCTTGTCTTTTGCTTCACAAACATACTTATCTACCATGTAAAAATTTAAAGAAGCTGTTAAAATATTGAAGCAAGCTTATGGAATTGTAGATTGCAGATAATTAAAACAATTGATTAATTCTACAAAAGTTTTAGTAAACAATCAAGTGTTTTTTTAAAAAACAAAATCCGTGGCTAATTTGAAGGTTTTAGGCAAAATTCTCAAATAAATGGAGACTTTTTTTCGGTGAAGATTTGGGAACTGCATACTGCTATTAAATTTTCGAAATAATTATTAGAAATCATTTGCTGTGAGGGCGTTGGCTTTTCGTCATTACACCAATAATACTCAAACACCTGCAAATCCGCTGTATCAATGATTTTGTTACTGTATATGGAAGATTAACAATATTGATTATGTGGCTCTTGACAAAACCAAATTAGAATTGAACAGCCCTGAGTGTTGGGGTAGCCAAGTGGAAATGAAACTATGATCAACGTCAAGTATTGCTGATTAAAAGAAGATTGTAATTTATTAAAACGGGCCTTGGTGAAAACGGATTTTCCATTGATAGAAACCTATAAGATTTTACTAAAATATTATTGGATAAGGAAATTTAAAACAACATACCGTTAATTTTAGTTGAATTTTAATTTTCATTTTATTACATTCTTTTAATTCAGTTATTTTATTTTTGTACAATATAAATTGTTCGCTTGCTGGCCTTACCATTAAAAGAGAATAAAAAGATAAACAAAAGTGATATGGAAAAAATGACTAATTTTGCAAAGATCAAAACCTCCAACCGAATCAGCAAACGTTTTCTTGACATCTGTATTATTTTCCCCATATTCTTAATTGTGCTGCCTTTGTTTCTATTGCTTTGTTTGGTTTATGCATTTACAATGATAATTTTCCCAAATGACCGTGGTCCCATAATTCACAAAGTATTTCGCAAAACCAAAGGGCGGTTGTTTGTTATTTATAAATTCAGAATTTCCCGGATTAGTTTTCTCCAAACAAAGACTTTAGAACCGGTGATAAAAGAAAAAATTGAAAGTTTGTTAGACGCGAAAGAGAAAAAATGGTTTCTGGAAAATCCTGAATATTGGCATGAAGACTTTGGTGAGGATAAAACTTTTTTTGGTGGTTTCCTGAAGAAATTTTATCTTGATGAATTACCCCAGGTCTTTAATGTCCTAAAGGGTGACATGACCTTTGTCGGCCCAAGACCGTTTGGGATTAGCGATTTTAGAAATTTATACGACAAAGATGGTACGTTTGATTTTGCCGGGGAAAAGATAAATTATAAATTTAAGGATGAACTGATAAGCGGGCTCACCGGGTATTATCAATTAAATAAAGATGGTCGTGCGCTTGAAGATTACAATCGCTTTATGTTGGAGGGGATAGATTTGGATCGGAAGTATCATGAAGAACTAACCAGGTTGAATTGTTTAAGGGTAATTTTACTTGACCTGTCAATAATTTTTAGAACTTTTGCAGTCATCCGAAGAGGAGAAGGAGTATAAATAGCATGAAAGAAAATTTAAAAATCTGGCGGGACAAAAATGGCATTCCCCATATCGAGGCGTTGAATGAGTCCGATATGTACTGGGGGCAGGGCTATGTTCATGCAACCGACCGCGGCATGCAAATTTTGTTAATGCGAATTCTAGGACAGGGGCGCGTTTCCGAGTTATTGGACTCAAGTGAAGAATCCCTGAAAATTGATACTTTTTTCCGTAAGATGAATTGGTCAGGCAAAACCCAGGGGCAGATAGAGAAATTATCAGCACAGGAAAAGTCTTACTTAGATTCTTACACAGAGGGTATTAATGCTGCGTTTTCAAAAAAAGTACCCTGGGAATTTAAATTGATGGGTTACAAACCTGAAAAGTGGACCAGCCAAGACTGTATTATGATTTCGCGGATGATTGGTTATTTGACGCTGGCTCAATCACAGGCTGAAATGGAAAAACTGTTCATTGAAATGGTGCAAGCAAACATTCCCAAAGAAAAACTTGAAGAATTGTTCCCGGGTATTTTAGGTGGACTGGACATCGAGCTTATAAAAAAAGTAAAACTTTCCGAACGGATTGTACCCCCGGACAGGCTTTGGGGAATCGGCGCGCCGCGAATGATGGCTTCAAATAACTGGGTGGTTTCCGGTGTAAAAACGGCATCCGGCAAACCCATCCTTGCCAACGATCCTCACCTTGAGGTTAATCGACTCCCCAATGTGTGGAGCGAAATGGTTCTCAAAATTGATGAACGCTACATGATGGGTGGAACAATGCCCGGCTGTCCAGGCGTATTGGTCGGCAGAACGCCCGATCTTGCATGGGGAGCAACCTACTCTTTTGCAGACGCAAGTGATTCATGGATTGAAAAATGCAAAGACGGAAAATACTATCGCGAAGAGAAAAAACAATGGATTCCTTTTTTGCAGCGAAAAGAAATTGTTAAAAGGAAAAAGAAGGACGCGGTGGAAATCGTTTTCTTTGAAAATAATCACGGCACATTGGAAGGTGATCCTTTCCAGGAAGGCTGCTACCTGGCAACGGAGTGGGCAGCGAATGAATCCGGGGCAGGATCGGTTTCCGGTATTTTTGGCATGTGGAATGCGAAATCTGTTGAAGATGGCATGAATACATTGGGGAAATTAGAAGCTAGCATGAATTTTGTTTTTGCTGATTCCAACGGAGATATTGGCTACCAGATGACAGGGAAAATACCCAAACGGAGTAAAGGAAACAGTGGTTTTATTCCGTTACCAGGCTGGAAAAAGAAAAATGACTGGTTGGGCTTTTTAAGCCTGAAAGAATTGCCACGGATTAAAAATCCAAAAGAAGGATTCTTTGTGACTGCCAATGAAGATTTGAATAAGTATGGAAAATCGGATCCAATTAATATGCCAATGGGGAATTACCGGGCAGACCGGATTTCGAACTTACTGGAGATGGAAAGCGACCTTACTATTGTTGATATGAAAGAAATGCACTACGATGTGTATTCATTACAGGCAGAGTATTTTATGAAAATATTGAAGCCGCTTTTGCCCGAAACAGAGCAAGGACAAATATTAAAAGACTGGGATTTGAAATATTCGGCTGACTCAAAAGGCGCTTATTTATTTGAACAATTTTATACAGAACTCTATAAAGAAGTTTTCGGCACGGCTGATATTGGCGAGCAGGTAGTCGATTTTCTTAAAACCGAATCCGGAATTTTTGTGGATTTTTACAAAAATTTCGACCGCATTCTGTTATCTGAAAAATCAGCCTGGTTTAATGGAAAGACAAGAGAGCAGGTTTACAAATCAGCAGCAGAGCGAGCGCTTTTAAAAGAACCTAAAGAATGGCAGGATGTGCAAAAGTTTACCATGACCAATATTTTGTTCGGCGGCAAGCTACCGGCATTTCTAAAATTTGATCGAGGTCCCATCGTAGCAATTGGCAGCCGGGCAACAATTCACCAGGGACAAATTTACCGAAGCGCGGGCAGAGACACAACTTTTTTACCATCTTTAAGAATCGTAACAGATTTTGCTTCGGATGACATGTACACCAATCTCATTGGCGGACCTTCTGACCGGAGATTTTCAAAATGGTATAACTCGGATTTGGACAATTGGGTTGCCGGAATATATAAAAAGATTTCACCGGATTCTGAGCAGGAGAAGATAGGTTTTTGAATAAAGAAATTTTTCAATCAGAGCATGTTTTTTCCAGCGGATTAAAGAACCCAACGGATTTTATCATTTTTCTACTCGCTAATGGTTAAAATGTAACCATCATCTTTAATATTTTTTTTGACTGGTTAATATCTGTTACCATAAATGCATGGCGCGAAGGGCAGAGCGCATGGCTGTAAAATATGCTCTTTGCGCCATGCTCCATGCGCTTTGCTTTTGTTGACAGGCAGTTTTATTTAAGAAAAGTAATGTTTTATATGTTACAAAGTGAACCTTAACGAGTATATTATGCTCAAAGAAGATTATTTGACAGCAGAAAAGTCGCTGGAAATATACTACAAAGCAAAAAAGTATTCCAGGGATCGGCAACTTGAATTAAAACCGGATCGGTTAGCGCTGTTGATTGTTGATATGCAGGACTATTTTTTAAAGGAAGAGTCCAATGCTTTTATTCCTTCAGCGCCTGTAACTGTGGATCGGGTAATACATTTGATGGAGATTTGTAAAACGAAGGACATCCCAATTGTTTTCACAAAGCATATCAACAAGAACAGTGATGCTCAAATGATGAAAAGCTGGTGGAAGAATATTATTGAAAAACAGAATCCTTTAAGTGAAATCTATGGCAAGTTCAACACAAAAAATTGTACCGTTATTGAAAAAACACAATACGATCCTTTTTATGAAACAGACCTTGAGAAAATTTTGAAGGATTTTAAAACCGAGCAAATTTTGATCTGTGGGGTGATGACAAATTTATGTTGCGAAACATTCGTCAGAACAGCTTTTGTGCGGGGATTTGAACCCTTTTTACCCATCGATTTGACAGCCGCTTATAATTACCAATTCCATTTGAGCACGATTATTAATCTCTCTTATGGTTTCACCATTCCGGTTTTATCATACCAAATATTTCGAGCTTTGGAAAAATGACCCTTAAAAAAGATGTCATAATCGTAGGAGCCGGACCTGCCGGTCTAATAACAGCAATTCAACTCAATCGATTTGATATTAGTTGTTTAATTGTTGAGAAAAATTCAATTGGCGGGTTGTTGAAAAATGCAAATCAGGTTGAAAATTATCTGGGCTTCCCTGAAGGGATCTCTGGTAACGCACTGATTGAATTATTTAAAAAGCACATTAGTAAAAATGATATTCAAATCATTTTTGAAGGAGCAGTTAATTTAGATTTTCAGGAAGGCAAGTTTCTAATAACGACAAAAAATTATTGTCTTGAAAGTGAAATAGCAGTAATCGCAACAGGAACCAAAGCAAAAGAGATAAAGAACCTCACAGAAAATCAAAAAGCACAAAACAGAATTTTTTACGAAGTTTATAAAATTCAAAATGCAGAGTCCAAAAAGATTGCCATAATTGGCGCCGGTGATGCGGCTTTTGATTATGCGCTTAATCTTTCCCGGCAAAACAATGTTACTATTTTTAATTGTAAGGATCAGGAAAAATGTTTACCTGTTCTGAAAAAGCGGGTTGAAGAAAATCAAAACATTCAATATTTGAAAAATAGAATTTTGGAAAAGGTCAAATTTGAAAATGCTAAATTAGAATTGGGATTTCTTTGTACTGAAAAAGTTGAAACGTATTCTTTCAATTATTTATTGTTGGCGATTGGAAGAAAACCGGAATTAAGTTTTTTGGGAAAAAAAATTAATAAGCAACTTGAATTATTAATAGATGACAAGAAACTCTTTCTTGTCGGGGACGTTAAAAACAAACGTTATCGACAATTATCAATTGCAGCCGGCGATGGGATGCGCGTTGCTATGGAAATAAATGATACTTTAACAAGGTACAGGTAATGGCAAATACCCTTCGGGCACAGGGGTAAAGTCTTCAATTTTTCTTTACCTTCACCTCTGCCTTTACCTAATTTTATTTTCAAAATTGAATTATTGTTGAGAATAACATAGAGTAAACATATATTCTGGTTTAACCAGGTTAGCTTTAAACAGGACAAAAAATTGAAAGTAATTCAGCGAACACAAAAAAATGATATTGCCACTGTCTATGTGGCAGAAACAGAAAACAAAAGAATGATTGAATTTGTTGAGTCAATTCAACCGCCATATTCAATTAAAGAAAAATGGATATTGCTGGTTTCATTACTTTTTGGCTGTCCTGTGAAATGCAAGTTTTGTGATGCCGGCGGGGATTATAAAGGCAAGCTAACAGCCGAACAGATCATGTTTCAAATCGATTATATGGTAAAAAAAAGGTTCCCATCAAATTACATCGATGTGGATAAATTCAAAATCCAATTTGCCCGCATGGGCGAACCGACATTTAACAAAGCTGTGCTGGAGGTGCTTGAAGAAATACCTCAAAAATATAAATTCAAGAATTTTATCCCATCTCTTTCAACTATCGCTCCTTGTGGTGTGGATGATTTTTTCTTTTCTCTCCTCGAAATAAAGGACAGGTTATATCGGGAGAATTTCCAACTTCAATTCTCTATTCATTCAACAAATGAAAAACAGAGAGACAATTTAACACCCATTAAAAAATGGGACTTTCAAAAGATAGCTGATTATGGAAATCAATTTTACAACCATGGCAACCGAAAAATTACATTAAATTTTGCCCTGGCAAAAGACAGCATAGTTGATCCTGAAACACTGATCAGGTTTTTTGATCCCCAGAAATTTTTGATCAAAATTACACCTGTTAATCCAACGTTTAACGCAAAGGCAAATAATATCGAATCACTCATCCATGCAGATTTCGAAGAGCTTGAAATTATCCACGATTTAAGGGAAACAGGATTTGAGGTTATTTTAAGTTTTGGTGAGCTTGAAGAAAACAGGATTGGCAGCAATTGCGGGCAGTATATTCATTCGCTAAAAAACAAAGTTCCGCTGAATGCCTATACTTATGCGTTGGAGGAGGTCTGAAATATCCACGGTTTAGAATTAGTTGTCAGGGATTTTTAGTCCAATAAAAACGATTCTTTAAGGGGATTGTGGGGGTAATGGAGTTTGCTTTTCAAGAGTCCATTGACTCAAGCAAATAATGTTTGAGAGTTTTGAATTCTGAGTGCAATCCCTTTACGGGGTATGATTTTTCATTTAAACTTTATGGGCTTTAGCCCCAAAATTTAAGCTGTAACAAAGTTCATGGACAGCTTGTTTATCGGTTGCGCCGGCGCATAAAGGCGCCACACTCCGAAAATATTTTTGAAACAAATGAAAGTAAATTTAACTAAAATCATTTTTTTTCTTCTGCTTTGTGCCACTGTAAAAAGTCAAGCTCAAAATAGTACTTATCCCTGGCTCAAAAACAAAGATCGGAATACATCATCATTATGTGAACTCATTTCTCCTCCACCAGGGTATAACAGAACAGAAGCAGAGAAACATTCCTATGCAAGCTGGTTGAGAAACCTGCCAATAAAATCAGAAAATAATAACGTTTATTTGTTTGATGGAAATTTAAAAGCAAATCAAACTGCCCAATTCAAAGTATTGGCGATTGATGTGGGCAGACGCGATTTGCAACAATGCGCCGATGCAGCTATTCGACTTCGGGCAGAATATTTATTCTCCCAAAAAGCTTATGACAAAATTGCTTTCAACTTCACCAGTGGAGACAGGGCTTCTTATTCAGAATGGATTGAAGGATTCAGACCAAGAGTAAATGGAAATAACGTTGAGTGGATTAGATCATCTCAAACGGACTCATCGTATGAGAATTTCCGTGCTTATCTTGATATTGTTTTTATTTATGCCGGAAGCTATTCATTAAGCAAAGAGTTGAATAACGTTGAGGATGTATCACAGGTTAAAATTGGCGATGTATTTATAAAGGGAGGTTTTCCCGGGCATGCAATTATTGTGCTCGATGTTGTAGTAAATAAAAATAGCCAAAAGGCGATAGTATTGGCACAGAGTTACATGCCGGCGCAGGAAATTCATGTGTTAAAAAATCCACGCAATTCAGAGACAAGCCCCTGGTACATAATCCAGGAGACAGATTTGCTTTATACACCGGAATGGACTTTTCGATGGTCTGATTTAAAGCGATTTAGATGATAAACTAATTGTTCATCCGATAGAATAGAAAAGGATGAGATCAGGCAACTCAAAAAGAAAATTAAAACCAACGGATAGAAACAACCCAACGGATGTTTTTTAAATATAAAAACAAATAACATAAAGAGACTAAAAAAACTTGACAGATTTTCCCCCAATGATATTAGGAACTGACAAATGCAGTGTAAAATGAAATTCATATCAATTATTTTTTATCCGTTGGGTTGTTTCTATCCGTTGGATTTTTCTTCACTGACACCTGGTGATCGTTTACGCTGAGATGTGAAAAGTATAAAAATATATGAGGAAAACGAGTTTTGACTAAAAGAAAATACATAAAAACCGGTATATTTCTGTTTTTAATATTTTTCATTTTCAGCCACCCTGCTAAAAGCTATGAGTTAAATGAAAACGAGAAATCAACTATTCAGGATTTCAAAAAGATACTTTTGGATTATGAAAAAATTTTTATTCAAAAAAGCCGGGTTGATTCTACTGATTTTAAAAATTACTCGGATAGTTATGCTGAGTTGATTGAGTTATATATTTCTTTGGGTGAAAAATATTCCGATGGTCAATTTACTGATCTGGCATTTTCTCATTTGGAAAAATTTAAAAGCCAAAAAATGCTTTACCTGTTTCTTCATGCAACAATCTCTGACAGCACCATTAATAAGTTAAAAAATATTTTGAGTCAAACTTATTCATCTGAAAAGTGTTTAAAAGAAAATGAAGCAATACTTGATCTCTGGATTTACAACGATATAATTCATATTTTTACTGTAACTGTTGATACAGTTGTTCTAACCCGGTTACACGTCTCTGCAGCGAAAATAAAAGAACAAATACTGGAACTAACTTCTACGTTGTTTCTCAATCACGATCTGCTCAACCTGAAATTTGATTACCACCTATCTTTTCAACTTTATAACCAATTATTTCACCCGGTTGAAAAACACCTCGAACATGTGAATACAATAAATATTATTCCTGATAATTTTCTCCTTAATTTTCCTTTTGAAATATTAGTTACTGACACAACAATAACGAATAATTTTAGCAAAGATATTTTATACCAGGATTTGAAAGAATTGAAATACTTAATTCACAAGTATGCAATCTTTTATAACAATTCAACACAACCGCTTTGTCCCGAATTATTTGAGGATGGATCAAGTAAGAATATAGGGCGCAGGTTGCTCACAATGAGCGATCCGCTAATGGAAATAAAATCTAACGTATCAGGCTCTAAAATTGATGTTGTCTCAAAATATGACTTGAAAAATTCAGACTTTTCCGCGGACGAGGTAAGACGTGTTTCCAGGCTGCTGTGGCGTCATGACAACATAACCGGTGAAGAGGTTATAAAAGATTACATTTTTAACAAAGGACGAAATTACCGCTGGATCTATTTAGCCCAGCCAGGAATTTTGAACAACACAAATCCATTATCATCAGGGCTTTTGTTTTCAAACACAAATAAAAGTGATAACTCCGCTTTAAACTGGCTATCATGTTCTGATGTGATGCAGAGTTACTTGCGCGCTGATATGATCACCTTGAGTTTCGTAAAATTAATTCCACCTTTTTCAGAACAGAATGATGGAATTATTGCACTTCCACAATCATTGATTTTATCAGGAATAAAGTCGGTTGTGTTTAGTCTGTGGGAGATCAATTGTATTTCAAACAGTCAATTTATGTCAAAATTTTATTGGGAATTAAAGTATAAACGCCAAACAAATGTTAAAGCGCTTCGGGAAGCTAAACTTGCATCTATGAAAGATACAATCAAGTTTTTAGATCAAAAAATTTCACGGGCACATCCATTTTTCTGGGCAGGATTCAGGTTAATAGGTTATCCAAGAGTAACGTCACCTTCAAATGCGCCAATTCCGCCGTGGGGGATTGTTTTGATTATCTATATTATCGTGATCGTTATTGGACTGACAATTGCAAGAAAGACATTGCCAACAAAATAGGTAATTGGGTAATTAGTTTATTGGATAATTTGTATCAAAACAGTGAACTTCTTGCGCAAATATAAAAAAATACGTAACAATTCAGCGAGCCTTGTGAACAATTAAAAACATGGATTTTAAGAATGTAGCAGAATAATTTTTTTTGTGCTATATTGCCAGATTTGTTTTTGCTGAATAGTTACAAAAACACAATGAATCAATTTTAACCAAAAAGGAGCAATGGAGTTTGTGTTTCAACAATCCAAGACTCCTTTCCTTTCACTTTTTGATTCTGGCTTGTCCATGTTAGGAATCGATAATACAATTAATCAAATATGAAAATAACAAAACTGCCTCACTACCACGTCACCGCTGCTTTTATCCACAGGGGTAAAAATTTTCTGATTACACAACGATTGGAAAAGGATAAATTCGGCGGATTGTGGGAGTTTCCCGGCGGTAAGCAGGAAGTTGGTGAGACTTTGGAGGAATGCCTTGTCAGGGAGATTTTTGAAGAATTAAATTTACACATTACTATTAAAAAACATTTGTTCAACGTTGAACATAGTTACAAAGAAGCAAAAATAACGCTGCACCTTTTCCAATGCCAGCTTGATGTTGGAATACCTGAATGTAAAGATGTGCAGAATTGGAGATGGGTGGATTTTTCGACTGTCAAGAATTTCGAATTTACTGCAGCGGATGAGGATGTTATTAAGATGCTTAATGAATATTTGTAATATTACTGTACTATAAATTTAACCGCTAATCCACCAAAAAGACGGCGGACTTTCAGTTTCGCCAATTACGCGAATTCTTTCCTTATTTTTAATTAGCATCATTCGCGAAATTAGCGGTTTGAAATCTTTTTGATTTTTTTCCGTGGGAGTTGCTTTCTGTGGGAGAAATTTTTACACTTGTGATCAATTACTTATTCTCAACTCGGTATTAAAAATTTATGGAAAATTTTAGTCTATCACTTTATGGCAGTACACTGCTATTTTTTTTGATTTTTATTTTTTTAGGTTGGTTAAGCTATTTCGTTTACAAGCGCACCAATCCACCGGCGCCGACCTGGCTGAAGACCATTCTGACAGTTCTTCGTTTTTTATCTTTAGCTATTATTCTTTTTATTTTATTTGAACCAATCTTAAAATTATCCTGGCAGCGAAAAGAAAAACCGATCGTTGCGGTTTTGCTGGATAACTCCGCCAGTATGACGTTGGAAAATAATGGGGAATCCCGTGCGCAAAAAGCCATTTCCGTTTTAGGTTCAGAAATATTTCAAAATGGCGTTAAAGATGTTAATTTTGATTACTATCAATTTTCTTACAAATTGGATCCGTTTAAAATTGATGAATTGGATTCAGTTAAATTTTTAGCGGACGGAACAGATCTCTCCACCAGCCTAAAACAACTTCAGGAACAGAACATAAATAATTACCTCTCTGCCATTATTTTGTTGAGTGATGGAATAAATAATCTTGGTGAAAATCCGATCCGAACAGCCGAGGACTTGAACCTGCCCATCTATCCCATTTCCGTTGGTGAGATGAGGGATCAAAAGGACATCGTGATTTCTAAAATAACGACTAACCAGTTAGCTTATGCCAACAGCGAAGTCCCGGTAGATGTTACCATAAAATCTACCGGCTATAATGGTAAAAAAATAAAAGTTGATCTAATCGAAGGAACAAATGTACTTGATTCAAAATATATCGATTTAGCTGATAACCTGGAATCACAAATCCGGTTAAAATTTATTCCACAAGAAATTGGCAAACAAATATATACCATTGAAATACCTGTCCTGGAAAACGAACTTACTCCGCTCAACAATCGAAAAAATTTCTATGTTAAAGTTTTAAAAAGTCGTATCAAGATTCTCTATCTATCGGGCGGACCCGGAGCTGATTTTTCGTTCATCAAAAGGACACTCGATGCCGATCCCAATATCGAAACAGACTACTGGGTCGCGAAAAAAAACCAGGGATTTTACCAGGGAAATTTTTCCAATGATCTCTCTAAATTAAAAAATTATGACTGTGTAATTTTACAAAATTATCCTCCTAAAAACCATAAAAACAAAGTAATTCCCCTTTTAAAAAGGTTATTTGACTCCGAAGCGACACCATTATTTTTTATCGCCGGCAATAATAATGATTTTCAGAAACTTTCCCAATTAAAAAACTTTACACCTTTTGCTTTTCCAATCCGAGACTACCCTGAATTTGAAACCACTCCCGGTTTGTCGCCAATTGGATTATCACACCCGGTAACGCGAATCGATGATGACGAATTAAACAATCAAACACTTTGGCAAGAAGTACCGCCGATTTTTTATTCATTGAACAATGTTCAGCTTTATCCCGGTTCCGAAATATTACTGGCAGCAGAACCGGTGCAGAGAAATGTTCGTCTGCAGAACCGGGTGCTTCCACTCATCATTTCACGAAAAATTGCCAATAGTAAATCTATGGCAATACTTGGTTATGAAATTTGGCGCTGGGACCTTCTCATGTGGGGAGTTGGTAAAACTGACCAATTGTTCACACAATTATTGAGTAACAGCATTCGCTGGTTGATTAACAAAGAAGATAACAAAACAGTTCGTCTAAAACCGGACCAGGAAATCTACCGCAACGGACAAAAAATTTCTTTTTCGTGTCAAGTGTACAATGAAAACTACCTGCCTTTAAACGGCGCGGAAGTGAGAGTTCAAATATTCAACGACAAAAATAATTACGAAATTTTATTGTCCTCCATTGGTGATGGAAAATATGAAGGAGAATTGCAAGCGCTCGAAGGCGGTGATTATAAGTATGAAGGAACCGCCCGTTATAAAAACATTTTGATGGGGAGCGATAACGGGCAATTTTCAGTTGAAAATTTGAATCTGGAACATTTACAGACAAAAATTGAAAATGATTTCCTCAAACAGCTTGCGTTAAAAACAGGGGGACAGTTTATTAATGATAGTAATTTTGTTTCGTTGGAAGAAGCCTTAAAATTTCCGGTTAAAACAAGGATTGAATCCCGGGAATGGCAATTGTGGAATAAGCTGGTATTATTAATCCTGGTAATTTTGCTGTTGAGTGTCGAGTGGTTTCTCAGGAAAAGGAGTGGGATGCTTTAATAGGTTGGCAAGAACATTAGCAAAGCCCAGAGCGGCAAGTTGCAAGTGGCAGTAGCAGAGGCAGTAATAATCGCCCACCCAGTATTTTCCTGCTGCTGCCACTGCTGCTTTTTGAATATTGCTGATTAATTTATCTTAAAACTGCTCAAACAATAAAAATGAAAATCAAGTTTGCAGATCCCCTGTGAATGGCTTCATCATAATGTTAATCAAAGCTGCCTCAATTAATCCTGCAATAAAAAGAAGCGGAAAAATAATTTCCACTTATTTTATTAAAATATATGTTGTTACAAATATTGTTTGACAAACCTTATTTAAAATGTTTATTTTCTAAAGAATTACGAAAGATGGTTACATTAGGAAAATGTTTTTTTATTTCATCGATCCTGTTAAAATAGCTATCCAGTTCGTCATTAGGAATGTGCATTAAAATAACCTGTTTGGGTTTTAAACATTCATTTATAATTTTTTGAGTTTCCGGTTCAAAAACAAACCATCCATGTACACTCGCGATATCAATATTCTCTTTTTCTAATCCTAAGTTGTTAAAGGTTTGTAACTGTCTAGCGAAGCTTCGTACCACGGGCATTTTACCACGGGCACTTCCTTTGGTCGCCTTTGGTCGCCTTCGGTCACCTCAAACCGACAAGTGACAAGAGAGGGAGACAAGGAAATGGAGCGAGAGGGAGAAGAAGCCATTTAGTTTTTAGGATATTTTTCTGCTTTCACGCTCTCCCCATCTCCCTTACACCCAGTCTCCCACTCATTTATGAAAATATCGAATTGTCAAGAAAAAAATTTGTTCTGTTTGTAAAGATTTTCATAGTTCAAAAATTCAGCTAGCCATGTGAACAATTAAAAACACAGAATTTAAGTTTATAGCAGCCTGTCCGCTTTCTTTTTGGCGGAAATAATAAAAATAGAAAGCATCATTCTGCTATAAATTATTCTGCGAATTATTTTTTTATCGTGCTATATTGCTATTGATAGTATTGTTTTTAGCTGAATAGTTACCATTGCTTAATCAATCCCCAAAGTTGTTAATCTCCATTGTCCCTTTCAATTATTTCATGTTTTGTTTGAAAAGTATGCAAAATAACTTCTCCCTGCCTGAGCAACGATCTTTTCGTCGATTTATGCCTCGGATCAAAGCAAGCAAAATCCATCATATAAATCCTGTTGCTAAATTCGTCATAAAAAGAATAACTGATGAATGGCCCGCCTTCAATTGTTACACTGTTTTCCCATAATCCGCTTAATTTTGATGCGCGCTTCCCTAAAAATTCAACTTCTTCGTAAACAGGCTGGACAAACTTTTCTTCAACTAAATCACTGTTAAGGTATTTTGTGCCTAATTCATTTCGTTTTTGGATGCACCATTCTTTATTCAGTACTGATGGATCGAATGTGTCGATCCAGTGAACAAAGAACCAGCGTTCAGGGAATAACCTTTTGAGCATAATAAAATTATTCACGGAATCTTCAACTTCCATCACATAATCATATTGAATTTTTACCATCCAACCATATTTATCAAGCAACATTTCTTCAACATCTGTTTGCTCACTTATGCTGTACATTTGTGTTTTCAGGGATTCTGTCCAGTGATCATTAAACAAGTTAAAAAGGTAGGATTCGTTTTTGCTGATTTTTTGTTTCAGTGTGTCTTTGTTTGTCGAAACAAGAAACATCACGTATTGGTTGTACGCCCATTCATTTTCTTTGGTAAAGAGATAGCTGCCCTGTTCAACTCTTTCTAATAAACCAGGTAAAAGACTTTTTTGGATAAAATCAGAAACATCGCCTTCCTCATCTAAAGAAGTTAAAAATATTAGGTTGTTATAATTTTTGAAAAAATTCAGGTTTCCGTTATAAAGTGTAAAAACCGTTTCATGTTGCGGTGTAACCAGTGGTTTTTCAAATGTCTCTCGTAACAGTGATTCCGTTTCAGCCCAGAGACTGGAATCGGCAATTACATAAATCCTGTCGTTGTAGCCAAGACTTATTTTTTTGCTTGTGCATTGTAAAAACAAAAAGACTATAAGCGATGGAAATACTACATTTGTTATTATTTTTTTTATCATGATTGATCCTTTCACAAATAAAATTAAAAGGCTGGAAATTTGATGTCTGCAATTTTTCCAGCCTTTTCAGATTCAACTTAAATTCAATAATACAAAAAATTATTCTGATAACTTTTTGTATTGCCAGCGGAAAATGAACCAAATGATTGCGGAAATAATAAATATAAATAGACCTGTTAAAATAGTAATTAAAGATACACCATATCCCATCGCGACAATTGCGGGCGAAATATCATTTGCCTGCGAGATCGCCAACATCGCATAATACATGCCTTGAAAATGAGCAAAAGTACCCAACAAGGCTGATGTTGCTCCCCAAAAGAGTATGGCATTAATGCCGTTTTCCAGCTTATTTGATGGAAGATTTTGATTTACAAAAAGGTCTATAACTTTTTTTACTGTTAAAATTAAAATGACAATAGCTGTCAACAATAACAACCACATCATATAACCACCTCTAAAGAAAAATTCTATCATGATAAACTCCTTTTACAAAATTATTGTAATAAATACATTGATTCTGCTTGTTCGATTTTTGTAATTTTGTTTAATAAAAAAAACCAAATTGCAGATGTAAAAATAGTAACCAAAATACAAAACATCACCAATGAAGAACTTTTTATCATCCACTGAGTAATGTTCACCAGGTTATTGTCGGAGCCAGGGACGTGCCAGTTAACCAAAAATCCAAGGTAGGAAATAAAAAACAATCCGCTGACTCCGGCTGAATAGAGTTCTTTTAAATACCCGAACACGCCGATTGACAAATTGATCACTCCCAAAAATAGAATTGAATGGAGCCCTTTATACAATTTTGCCAGTTGATGATCTTTTTTAATGTAGAGATAAAAAAACTTTGGCAGTGATAATATTATTACACTAAAAAATATTCCGAGACTCGGCCAGACAAACTTACTCGCATGAAGGAAAAAAGGTGTAAAAATGAATGTTTGTGCACTTAACACAACTATAATTAAAAACACAAAACACAGTATTATTCTTTCCCATAAAGATTGTGTCTGACCGGCTATTTTGTCTAAAAATTTGCGAAAGAGTGTTTGGTGAACGATTACTAATTCATCTAATGCCTCACCTGTTAAATCAAATTTTTCTCCGGATTTTTTGATAGCATCTTCTTCACTCATTCCTTTTTCAAGATAAAAATTATAAGCATCTTCCAAGTCACAAGCAATTTCTAAAATAATTCTTGATTTTGTCGGCTGGGGGAGATTTAGCCTTTTGTTTATTCTTTTTAAAATAGGAGTGAATTGTTTCATTTCTCAATTTCTCCGGTAATATTAAAAAAGTTTTTAAAAAATTTCTGCCATTCTTCTAATTGTTTTTTTGCATATTTTTTGCCCTTCGCAGTAATAGAGTAATATTTTCTTTTCCGCTTAGGCCCTTCCTGTTTCCAGGTTCCTTTTATCAATCCTTCCTTTTCCAGTTTATGCAAAATAGGATAAAGTGTACCATGATTGAATTTAAAGCTGCCATTACTTCTCTCTTCAATTTCCAATGCCAGCTGGTAACCATGCTTTTTTTCTTTGAAAAGAATTGTAAGTATCAATATCTCATTACAATTTTTAGTTAAATTTGGTATGCCAAAGTCTGGTAAGTTCATAATTAATCTAAATAAAGTTTATGTCGATTTCAGTTATATAGAGCTTGTATATATCGAGACTCAATATATCCAACGTCTATATACTAAAAAAGTTTCAAAAAGTCAAGTAAAATTTTTAAAAAGTTGATAACGTCCACCAGGCAGCAGTGAGGATAAAAATATAATGCCCCAACGGATAGAAACAACCCAACGGATAAAAAAGAAAAGTTGATATGAATTTAATTTTACACTGCCTTTGTCGGCTGCTAATTTCTTTTTGGGCAAATTTGTCAAGTTTTTAATAGTCTCATTATGTAATATATTTTTTAAATTAAAAACCATTCGTTGGGTTGTTTCTATCCGTTGGATTAAAGTTTCCCTTGCTATTTAATAAAATTGGAATTATATTTGATGTCAATTTTAATAATCATCTCATGCGAATAAAAGTTTCAATTAATATAAAACATGCAAAATTTAGTTTTCTCCCTAAATGTCGTTGCCCCGGTTTTTCTGATAATTATTCTTGGTGTCGTGTTAAAATCAACCAAACAGATAAACGAGAATTTTATCAGCATCTCATCCAAAATCGTTTTTAATGTTTCCATGCCGGCGTTGGTATTTGTAGAATTATCAACTGCCGATTTTGATGCTTCGTTTAATGTTAAATTATTAGCTTTTATTAATGTGGGGACATTTGTTTTTTTTATTCTTGCCTGGATTTTAGCATTGGTCATTTCTAAAGATGGCAGGGACCAGGGTTCATTTATTCAGGGCAGCGTGAGAAGTAATTTTGTTATAGTTGGGTTTGCTATTATTTTCAATATGTTTGGCAACAGCGGTTTGAGCAAAGCGGCAATTATGATGGCTTTTATTATGCCTTTATATAATGTTTTGGCAATCGTTGCGCTGACTGTGCCTTTGCACAAAGAGAAACAGGTTGGCTTCAAAAAAACAATTTGGGAAATCTCCACAAATCCACTCCTTTTAGCAGCAGTTCTAGCAATTCCTTTTTCATTGTACAAAATTGTTCTGCCACTCGTTTTATCCAAATCAATCGAATATTTAGCCGCAATGACATTGCCGCTGGCGTTGATTGGTATTGGCGGCTCTTTAAATTTTGAAAGTATAAAAAAGGACTCCAGGTTGGCGGTTATTGCTACAGCGATTAAGATTGTTTTGATCCCACTGGTACTCACCAGTTTAGCAATAAAATTCGGTTTCAGGGGTGAAAACCTGGGAGCAATGTTTATTTTATTTGCAACGCCAACTGCAATCGCCAGTTTTGTCATGGCAAAAGCAATGGACTGTAATGCTGAATTAGCAGGTAACATTATCCTGCTTTCAACCCTGGGATCTGTAATTACAATTTCGTCAGGAATTTTTATATTGAAATCGATGGGGTACTTTTGATGTGCTTTTAAGGTTTTGTTTGTAACACAATAGCATTATTTTCAATCTTACAATAAATGCCAATTTTAGCAAGGCGCATGGTGCATGACGCGAAGACTAAGATTCACCGCCAAGCGCCATGCTCCCTGCGCCATGCAATAATTTTGCTGTAGAATTGAAAAAACAGAGACGGTTCCATTTTAAAATTAGCGAGTATAAAACAAATAACAGATCAAATTGGAGGCAAAATGAAAATCAAAAATTTATTTACTTTTTCGTTTGTTTTTTTATTATTATGGATTAATTCTGGCGCTGAAGCATCAGGCATTAAAGTGATAAAAAAAGCAACAGCAATAACCGACGGTTCACTCTATTTTATGAGTCCGCGCTGGTCGCCTGATGGTAAAAAGCTGGCGTTTACCGAAACCAAATACAACGGAATCTGGGTTCTGGAATTACGAAACAAAAATTTTATTCAGGTTACTGATGAGCCCGGCGCTGGATTCGGATTTCAGTGGTCCATGGATTCAAAAGAAATTCTCTGCCGGGTATCAAAGCAAGAGGGTTACCGCAGGTATCACGCGGTTAAAATATTTAATATTGAAACAGATGTAATCCAGCAACTAACAGACTATCGGTCGTTGATGACCGCATTACCTCACTGGACAAAAAACGACCGGGAAGTTTATTTAGCTTCAAACAAAGGTTTGGAATTTTTTCAAGTTGAAAACAGGAGTCAATTAACCAGTTTTAAAAAACCAACAAGCAAACAAAAAAATTACTACGTAAATGAAAAAGGGATCAACATCCAAAAAGATAATAAATTGGTTTCCACCCAAAAACCTGTCGAAGGACAATATCTGAATGCTGTAATCTCACCCGACGGCGACAAAATAGCGTTTGAAATTCTTGGCGGGAACATGTATGTTCTTGATTTAAATAAGAGGCGAACCAAAGATCTTGGCATTGGGTATAATCCACAATGGTCACCGGATAACCGGAAACTTGTGTACATGATCACCGAAGATGATGGCCATAATTTTACCAAGTCGGATGTTTACGTTATTAATATCAATGGAACCGGAAAAACAAATTTAACAAACACAAGCGACCTGCTCGAGCAGAATCCATCATGGTCTCCCAATGGAAAAAAAATCGCTTTTGATGAATTGAATAGCGGCAAAATTTACGTGATTGAAATAGCAGAGAAGAAAAAAATAATTAGATTGGAGAAATAAAATGAGAAGGTTTTTTAAATTCTACATTATGTTTTTTGTGTTGGTAACAAAATTATCAGCCCAGGTAACCGGGCTTAGTGGTTGGAATATTTTTCTTGATCCGGGACACAGCCAAAAAGAGAACATGGGTATTTATGGCTATTCCGAAGCAGAAAGAAATTTGAGGGTTGCCTTGAGATTACGAGAGATGTTGTTGGAAACCACGGATATTGACACGGTGTTCATTTCCCGAACAAATGATAACCAGCAGGTTTCATTGAGCCAGCGAACCAGCTATGCGAACTCTTTGGGAGCTGCCTGGTTTCACTCGATACACAGCAATGCCGGCGCTTCGAATAGGAATGAAACATTGATGCTATGGGGACAATATTATAATGGTAACGAAAAAGTGCCCAATGGCGGAAAAGCGATGAGCGCGATTATGGTTGATATATTAACGCGGGGAATGAGGACAACAACTGCCGGCTCATGGGGAGATTGCAGCTTTTATACATGGAGTGACTGGTGTAAAACATCGGGCGGTCCTTACCTGCATGTAAATCGAGTATCAACTATGCCTTCGGAATTAAGCGAATCCGGCTACCACACCAACCCAAGGCAAAACCAATTATTTATGAGTGATCGCTGGAAAATTTTGGAAGCGAAAATTTTTTACTGGTCAATTTTGAAATTTTTTGGCATTGAGCGACCCTTTGTTGGCGCAGTAACCGGGATCATAAAAGATGATGATAATAGCGTGCCGATCAATGGCGCATTTATAACTATCGGCGCTGGCAGTGACACAACTGATAGTTACGAATCCTTATTTCATAAATATTCCAACAATCCGGAGCAGCTGCATAACGGTTTTTATTATATTGAAGATGTGCCGAATGAGGATGTACAGCTGATTGTTGAAGCAGAAGGATATTACAGCGATACTTTGCAGGTAACACCGTCGGACACATTCTTTACGTTTCAGGATGTCCGGTTGGTCAGTAAGGTTTTGCCAACTATTATTAAAACAAACCCGGCACAGGGAGACACCAATGTAGCAGCCTGGGCTTTTCTCGTTTTTGAATTCAATAAAAAAATGGATAAAGAATCGGTCGAAACGAACCTGACAATTTCACCGGAAGCCCAAAAAACTTTTTACTGGGTGAACA
This sequence comes from Candidatus Zhuqueibacterota bacterium, assembly GCA_016783825.1. Taxonomy (GTDB): domain Bacteria; phylum Zhuqueibacterota; class Zhuqueibacteria; order Thermofontimicrobiales; family Thermofontimicrobiaceae; genus Nigeripontimicrobium. The sequence goes on from JADHVV010000009.1 coordinate 31,760, forward strand.
ACGATTCAAAATTTGCAATACAGACAGACACGCTGCAATATACTACAGAATATACCATCACAATTCCCGGAACAGTTGTGGATAAACACGGTCATTTTTTTGATGGAAATGGCGATGGGGCTGGCGGAGATGATTTTGTTTTGACTTTTACCACCGGAACAGAAGATCAACAAGCACCAAAAGTTGTTGGCTTTTACCCGGAGTATAATGCAATTGATACGGAAAGTTCACCACTAATCCGTTACATATTTGATGAAGAGATAAACCCGGCATCTATTACAGAAGATATTTTTAAGCTCGAACAATATTCAACAGGAACAATTGTGCCCTGGGATTTCCAACACAATGTTGTGAAGGATCAGAGTGTTTTATGCTTTTTCCCAACCGAAACGCTCGCCCAGGGAGAAAAATATTATGGATTACTTTACCCTGGTGTTGAAGATGTTTTCGGAAACAAAACCACAAGATTGAAGAGAGTCAGTTTTACAACTACAACCACAAATTATAGTAAAACAGTTATTGAAGCATTTGAAAATGATTTTACCGGTCATTGGTGGGATCCAAACATGAGCGGCAGTACTTCGGGCATTTTGCCCGACTCAACATCAAGAGCTGCAAACAGTAACTATACTAACCTGTTGACAAAAAGCAGTTCATCGTTGCAGATAAATTATGGCTGGAATATGGGAACCGACTCCTGGTTGATTCGCCTTTATTTGAACGAAAGCAGTCCGAAAAACAAACGTTTTAATAAAAATAATCTTTTGCAGGTTTACCTGTTTGGCGATGGCAGCGGGAATTTGTTCAGATTTTGCCTGGATGATAAAGTCCCAAATTATGCAGCTGCAAATCATGAAGTCAGCCCCTGGTACGAAATAAACTGGATAGGTTGGAAACTTGTTTCCTGGGACATGGCAAGTGGCAGCAGTGGCTCATGGATCGGAGATGGCAATTTGGATGGGACATTGCGATTTGACAGCATCCAACTGACCTACAATCCTGGCAGTTCAACATCAGGCACAATTTATATCGATGACCTTCATTACCTGACAGAAATCCCGGCAGGTGTTGCAGTAGATGAAGGTACGAATGTTGTTGGAGATTATAAATTAAAACAAAATTATCCCAATCCGTTCAACCCGGAAACCACCATTGAATATTTTGTCCCGGTTTCTGGGCAGGTTAAAATCACCGTTTATGACCTGTTAGGCAGAGAAATAAAACTATTGACAAACAAACAACACACACCCGGGAATTTCAGTATAACCTGGGATGGAAAAAATACCAAATCAGAAAAAGTAACTTCCGGAGCATATTTTTATAAAATGGAGGCAAACGGGTTTTCTGAGGTGAAGAAGATGTTATTGTTGGAATAACTTCACAGGTATATTTTTTAAATTTTCGTAGCCGCTCACTTGACAAATAAAGAGTGGGTGGGGTCGAGCAGTTGAAAACGAATAAGTAAATCCAACGGATAGAAACAACCCAACGGATAGTTCTGATGGGAAAATAAAAATTACATTTGTTATTTTTTAAAGATTGTTTCTATCCGTTGGTTTTTTGTTCGTTGGTATTTTTCAATCTTATCTTCACTGACATCTGGTAAACTTCTACAAAATCTCTTGCTTTTTAAAACTTTTATTCTTATATTTTACCATGAAAATCTAAAATACAATTTAACATTTTCATGGATAAGCTATCGTGTACATTCAAAGACAAATCACAAATGAGTTGATAAAACTCGTCAGCCAGTTTCCCGTTGTTGGTATAATCGGTCCTCGGCAGGTCGGAAAAACCACGCTTGCCAAACAACTGATGAAGCACATCAAGAAGGACTGCATTTATTTAGACCTTGAGCTTCCGGAAGATCAAAGCAAACTGTTTGAGCCACAGCTTTACCTGGAGCAGCATTCAGAGAAATGTGTTATTTTGGATGAGATTCAGCAAATTCCGGGTCTATTTGCCATACTTCGGGGACTCATTGACAAACACAGAATCCCAGGCAGATTTATTATTTTAGGTTCAGCTTTCCCCGATCTATTGAAACAGAGTTCTGAAACGTTAGCCGGTAGAATCTTTTATAAAGAATTAACGTTATTTAATCTAACCGAAATTACTGAAAATTTTGAAATGACTCAACATTGGTTCCGCGGCGGATTTCCCGAACCGTTTTTAACGGCAGATGAAGATTTTTACCGTAATTGGATGAAAAGCTTTATCCAGACCTATTTAGAAAGGGACCTGCCTCTATTAGGTTTGTCCGTAACACCAATTCTGATGCGCAGATTCTGGGCAATGCTGGCGCACTTTCACGGTGGCATCTGGAATGCAAGCAATTTTGCGAAATCGCTTGGTTTAACCATACCAACGGTTAATCGCTACCTCGAATTTTTGGAAGCTGCATTTATTATAAACCGGTTGCAACCATATTTTATGAATTTGAAAAAAAGATTGGTTAAATCGCCAAAGATTTATATTAGAGATACGGGTATTCTTCATTTTCTCACAGGTATCACAGGTTTTGAAAATCTGCAGGGGAATGTGTTAATTGGCAATTCATGGGAAGGTTATGTAATTGAACAGATAAAACCGTTATTACCCAGTGAAATACAAATGTTTTATTACCGTACACACAATGGCTCTGAAAGCGATTTAGTATTAGTGCGAGGCAACCAGCTTTGTGGTTGTATTGAAATAAAATACACCGGCGCGCCAAAATTAACCAAAGGATTTCAGATTGCCATAAATGATTTAAAAACGGAAAACAATTTTATTATTGTCCCCAATTCGGAAACTTACCCGGTGAGCAAAAATGTTATAGTTACGAACCTAATTGAATTCTTGACCAGACATATCAAATTTTTTTGATAAAAAACCAACATCTGAAGTATTCCTTCTAATTAAATAATTCCCTTGACTTTTAGCAATATTTTTATAATATATAGATAAGGTTGTTAATTCTTTAGGGGTGGGATAAAATAAGTTGCACGTTTTATTCTCCTAAATCTCTATTTTCCAATATTGATGTAAGTTGAAATGTTCAAATAATTTAATCCCACCCCCTAAACATGCCGATCCTATATTTAAATCCTATTCTGATTTGACTCCCTTTCGAAACTGCACCATAAAATTTTGAATGTAAGTCTTAATGATCTTCGGAGGTATAATTTATGCTATGTAAGATCAATTTTCACTACAAAATCCTCGAAAGGCTCCGCGCGCTATTGAAACAAATCGACCAACGCGGGAGGCGAATATGTTGATTGGAAAAAACATCTCCCACTACAAAATCCTCGAAAAATTAGGCGAAGGTGGCATGGGCATCGTTTACAAAGCCTTCGACACCAAGCTGGAACGCACAGTTGCTCTCAAATTACTGCGCCCGGAAACAATCGGTGATCCTGATGCGAAGAAGCGGTTTATCCGGGAAGCCAAAGCTGCCAGTGCGCTGAATCATCCCAATATTACAACTATTTACGAAGTGGATGAATGGCATGGACGGGACTTTATTTCAATGGAGTTTGTGGAAGGTAAAACAATACGAGAAAAAGTGAAATCTGCCCAACTCACTTTTGACGAAGTGTTGAATATAGCGGAACAACTCGCAGGAGCATTACAAGAAGCCCACGAACACAACATTGTCCATCGGGATATCAAATCAGAAAATATTATGGTGACGCTAAAAGGACAAGTCAAGGTGATGGATTTTGGTCTGGCAAAACTCAAAGGTATGGCTACAGTAACCAAAACCGGCACAACCATTGGCACTGTGGCATACATGTCTCCGGAACAAGCGCAGGGAATTGATCAAGGCTCGGGAAGGAAAATGCGGTTTACAAAAGAAAACCTTAAGCGCTGCCTCAATTCGAGATTTAAAGAAAAAAAGAAAAACCGCTATTCCCGTTGCTTTAGTACTTTGTGTTGTTACCGTGGTTGTTTTGTTGCAAAATATTCTTCCAAACAGGGCGCCGGAATTGTACGAGAACCGCATTGCCGTTACAACCTTTGAGAATCGAACCGGCGATCCGGCTCTCAATAACATGGGGCGCATAACTGCTGATTGGATTGTGCAAGGTTTAGTGGAGACAGAACTTGTTTCGGTAGTGCCTGTTATTGATTCTGTTATAGCTGGTAGTCAGATTCAAACATTAGCGTTAGAGACGCAAGCCCAGTTTATTATCTCCGGATATTACTATCAACAGGATGAACAACTCCAGTTTCACGCCCAGATATATGATGCTAAAAAACGAGACGTGTTAAAAGCAATTGGTCCTGTAACCAGCTCTTCAGAAAATCCGAGCGAGATGATTGGTCTGGTTCAACAACGTACCATGGGTGGACTTGTTAGCGCTATTGATCCAAGATTTAAATCATTCACAGGCACATTGTTTGAAACGCCCAAGTATGAAGCGCTTCGTGAGTATGCGATAGGAATGGATTTTTTTATTAGTCTTGATTGGGACGATGCAATCAAACATTTCAACAAAGCTGTTGAACTAGAGCCCGGTTTTGTAGTGCCGTTACTTGCGTCTGCCTGGGCTTACTATAATAGTGGAAAATATGCCAAGGCTGATTCATTGGTACAAAGGATTCGTTCTATCGAAAATCCTTTGGGTTCAAGTAACCGGTACAGTCTGGAATGTCTTTCTGCGAGGCTTAAGGGTGATTTTTCCAGCGCACTGAAAGCGTCCCGAAAACAGGCAAGTGTATTGCCAACCCAGGGAAATTATTTGCAAATTGCATTTGATGCATTATGGTGCAATCGTCCACATGAGGCGATTAAGAATTTTAAAAAAATAGACCCACTGGGGCAGTTTGGAGATCTTTTGTTCTACTGGACATTTTGGGGATTTTCCTATAACATGATCGGCGATCATCAGAAGGAATTGGATTTGGCGCGCAAGTGTCGCGAGAAATTTCCCGATTATCTTGGAACGTACTATTACGAGTTGCGAGCATTGGCTGCATTAGGAAAGGTTGACGATGTCCACGCTCTTCTTGATGAAAGCCTGGAACTACCTTCTCAACATGGATGGACACATGGAAGGCTGATGCGCTCCACAGCTGAAGAATTGCTTGCTTTTGGTTTTAACAACGCTGCACAAAAAGTGCTTAAACGCGCAATTGATTGGTACTTTTCACGTCCAATAGAGGAACGTCAGCCTGGTTTAGCATCCTCACTCTGTGCAACCTGACGGTGGGAAGAAGCCCATGCAATTTTCGTCACTCTTAAGCGCAAATATCCTGACAATATTTATTATCTTGGTCATTTTGGAATTCTTGCGGCAAGGAGAGGAGACAAAGATGAAGCAAGGCGGATCAGCCAAATGTTTGAGGATATGGAACAACCGTATCTTTTCGGATATCATACCTATTGGCAAGCTTGTATTGCTGCTCATTTGGGTGAAAAGAAGAAGGCGGTGAACCTACTGAGAGAAGCCCTCAGCCAGGGCGCATTTATTTTGTGGTTTCATAATGAGATAGATTTAGAGCCATTATGGGAATATCCCGAATTTAGAAAGCTTTTGAAACCAAAAGGATAAAAACATATTTCACTACCGGGCACTTTTTCTTTTGCCACGGATTAACACGGATTTTCACTGATTTTTTCTATGATTTGAGGAGTCATTTTATTCATCCTCTACGAGGATGTTAAACTTTCGCAATGATTTATTTTACAATAATAAAACAGCTACGATGTTTTTTATTAAACTAATATGGATTATAAATCCATCATAATGTCAATACAATTTATGCAAAATTCATCCATGTTTTATTTTGTACCCCGATTTTTTCATTATAGTTGATTAGATTCATTTTTCTAAAAGTTAAGGTCAGTGCAATTCAATCTATCAGGTTGTATTCAATACTGTTTAACTTAAGGAATATCGGGATTTGACTATTGTATATCCAGAATTAAGGATATAAATAATTACTTACCTCGTAGAGGTAATATTATTGTAAAAGTGGGGAAGTCCCAAAAATCAAAATCCTCGTAGATGATTAATTATTATAAAATATTCATCCAGGTATTAATCATATTAAAGGTATTATAAAATTAGGTGACCGCTGATATATTTGAATAGCGAAAATCTTTACAAACAGCGCAACTTTTTTTCCAACTGATTTAATCCGTTGGGTTCTTAAATCCGTTGGATATTTTATCTCAAATAACTCGTTGGTTTGGGGTGACCAAAGGAAGTGCCCGTGGTAAAATGCCCGTGGTACGAAGCTTCGTTAGATAGTTACTAAATATTTTAAAATCCGTGTCGATCTGTGTTAATCCGTGGCAATAAATTTTATTTTTAAAAAATGTCCGGTAACAAGAAACATATTACAATTATAACATCAAACAAGGCAATTTTATGGAAGACTATCAAACAAGTTTGCAGGATCTAAATGAAGAAAACAAACACTTAAAAAATATCGTTAGTGAAATGACCATCCTGAATGACCTTTCGATTGCTATGAGTTCAACAATGGAAGTTCAGGAAATAATGGCAAAAATAATTGCCAAAACCATCAAAACAATCGGCGCTGAACAGGGAACGATTATGTTAGTTGAAAAAAATTCTAACGTGCCGATGCGTACTATCATTCGCGGTGTTAATGAAGAGAGTCAGGGTAAAATATATAAACTTGGCTCCCATCTTGTCGGATGGATGATAAACAATCAAAAACCGTTTCTTGTTAACGATACACTGAAAGATGTAAGACTTAATGGATTAGAAATTGACAGCAGTGAGATTCGTTCAATTTTGAGTGTTCCCATGATTCTACGCGGACAATTAATTGGTGTGATCAATCTTTTTAATAAAAAAGAGAAAAATCTGTTTACAGAAGATGATCAAAAACTTGTTTGCATAATCGCCACCCATGTGGGCTCATTTTTAATCAATGCAAAATATTTTGAGCAAGTAAAGAATACTAAAGATGTTTTACTGCAAAGAAGCAACCGGTTACAAAAAGAAGTTGGCGCTCAATATGGTTTTGATATTTTATTGGCAAAAGCCGAATAATTGAAAAAATAAAAGAAGAACTCAAATCTATTGCCGATAGCCCAGCCAGTGTTTTAATTTTAGGAGAAACCGGTACCGGAAAAGAGTTAGTTGCGAAAATTATCCACTACAACAGTGGTCGAAAAGACCTGCCTTTTGTTGATATCAATTCGGCAGCCATACCGGAGAACCTGGTTGAAAGCGAGCTTTTCGGGATTGAAGAAGGTGTTGCAACCGGTGTAAAGAAGCGAGTCGGTTTATTTGAACAGGCAAATGAGGGTACAATTTTTATTGATGAAATTGGTGATATGAGCTTAGCCACCCAGGCAAAAATTCTGCGGGTTTTGGAGGAGAAACAATTTCGGCGCGTTGGGAGTAATCAAAATATTAAAATTGATATCAGGCTTATCGCGGCAACCAATAAAAATTTGAAAGATGAAATAAAAAATGGTGCTTTCCGGGATGATTTGTATTATCGGCTCAGCGTATTTGAAATTGATCTGCCTCCTTTACGGGAAAGAAGGGATGACATTGCTCTATTATTAGAACACTTCGTCCGAAAACATGGCGAACGAATGGGAAAGGTTGTTAACGGTTTTTCTTCTGATGCTTTTGAAATCCTTTACAATTATGATTGGCCAGGCAATGTGCGGGAATTAGCTAATATTGTTGAACGGGCAGTTATATTAACAAAGAGTTCAATAATAAATATTGAACATCTTCCGCTAGACCTTAAAAACGAAACTTGTTCTCTGCTTATTGATGATTTATCGTTCGAAGAAGCTATTAAACATTTTAAAACCGGCTTAATTTTGAAGGCGTTAAATAAGTCAGGAAATAATAAAGCAGAAGCTGCCAGAAATCTGAAAATTAGCAGCGCATATTTGTTTAGATTGCTCAATCAACTGGGAATTAGAGAAAAGGTATCATAATATATAGTAAATAAATCAGCAATCGTTTTTTGTTGCAAACTACTGAAAATTTTACAAATTACCATAAAATATTGGTATCCCTTCAATAACTAAGGGGAAAGCTGTCATTGCGAGGCGTTTTTTGCCGAAGCAATCCCTTGATAATAATGAGATTGCTTCGTTCCACTCCGTTACACTCGCAATGACATTACCCTCACTTATTGAGCGGATACAAATATTGGTATCTTCTCAATAATGCAAGGGAAAGATGCGACGCACTTAATCTCAAAACTTGTAAGGAACTGGAAAATTTAATGTAATCAGTTTAACGAAAGTGCGTCGCATCTTAATTACCGTCTATTATTGAAAAGATACAAATATTGAGTATGAAAATTCTGACTTGCCAAACCCACCAAAAATTAATAAGAATACCACAAAAAAAATTCAACCCTCATCTAAATTTAATTTCCCCACAACCATCAACAATTGTACACGGCAAATAATCTCAACCGCATACATTTGTTTGCGCCCTGGTTTTTTTTTATGAATCTTCCACAAAAAAATGACTGTTCCAATCTATTAATTATTTGTTAGTTAATTCACATCAAAATTTTACTTTTGTTAACAAGTTCATTTTCGGCATGTCCGTTGCATTAATTCTATTAAATGTTTTAAATCAATATTTAAAAAAATGAGAAATCAAGTTGATTCTCAAACAAATAACACTTACACAAACAGGAGGAAAAATCATGAAAAGAATTACCGGTTTTTTTGCAGTTTGTAGTTTTACTCTTATTATCATTTTTTTATTCTTTTCCGGGCTTTTTGCACAAATAGAATGGACCGATGTTTCTGATCAACCGGTTCTGGATTACGGCGCGCCCGGCTCATGGGATAAGTTTATTGTAAATAATGCTGCCGTAATTAAAGATGGTGATACGTTAAAAATGTGGTACACTGGTGGATCATTCTTATCTCCGAAAAAAATTGGTTATGCCTACTCAAACGATGGATTTCACTGGGAAAAACATCCTGAACCGGTCTTATTAACAGGTCCTGATGGTGATTGGGATGGAGGCAGGATTTCTAATGCAACAGTAGTAAAAGAAAATGAAACTTATAAAATGTGGTTCCAGGGATCAAATGAGGGATTTCCGGCTTTTGTTACATTCCCAATAGGGTATGCAACATCTTCGGATGGCATTCTCTGGGAAAAATATGATGATACAACTACACTTGCACCATTTGCGGGAAGTGATCCGGTATTGAAGGTTGGCACGTCGGGAGAGTGGGATACTCAAAGGGCCTGGAATCCCTGTGTATTAAAAACGGAAAACGGCTACGAAATGTGGTATAGTGGTATTCGCTCTTCACGAGTACTTGACGACCTCATCGGGTATGCTGTTTCCAAAGATGGTTTTAATTGGATAAAATGGCCGCAAAATCCGATCATATCAACATTACCAAGCTGGGGTGAGGGATTATACTTTACAACTGTTCTCAAAGATAATAAATATCATGCATGGTATTCAAGTGGTAAATACATTTCTTCAAGTGATGATTTCAATGCCAGAATTGGTTATGCAACATCATTACCAATTTATGTTACTTATTTTGATCATGTCGTAGATGACAGTCAGGGCAACAACAATGAGAGACCAGATGCCGGTGAGGTGGTGAGCATAATTGTGACATTGACCAACATGTCCTATGATGCAAAGAATCTATCAGCAACACTAACGACCAGTGATCCCGATGTTCAGTTAACTCAGGTTTCAGCCAATTATGGCGATCTCAATCGGGATCAAAGTAATTCTAACCAAAATAATCCATTTATTTTTTCTGTCTCATCTGATGCTGTAAATCACTATGGCATTTTTTATTTGAATGTAACAGCAGATGGCGGATATGCCCATATCGATAGTTTCAAGATTGCTATCGGAACACCCAACATTCTGTTAATTGATGATGATGGCGGTGCTCCTTATGAGAATCAATATACCAAACTGTATTGTCCTGGAGTTTGGGATGTGAATTTAAAAGACTGTCCAACACTGGATGCGTTAAAGCAATACGATGCATTGCATAAGTATGATGCTGCAATCTGGTTCACAGGAAACGATCGAGACAATACGCTAACAGTAGAAGAGCAGTCTGTCATTTCAGCTTTTCTGGATGATGGTGGAAAGTTGCTACTTAGTGGACAGGATATTGGACATGATTTAGTGGGCAATGGTAGTTTGAGCGACAGTTCTTTTTTTGCAAATTATCTGCATGCAAAATTTCTAACTGACACAGCCAATACAACAATGATCATTGGCGTTTCAGGTGATCCGATAACAGGCGGTTTGTTCGCTAATTTCACTGGTACTTATGGCGGCGCAGGAAATCAAACATCCCCTGACGAAATCGAAGCCATCGCCCCAGCGGAAATGATTTTGAAATACATACCAAGTATGACCTGTGCAGGACTAAAATATGAAAACAGCGAGACAGGAGCGCGGTTGGTTTACATGCCATTTGGATTTGAAGGTATTTCTGGACCTCATGAAGATTCAGCCTGGAAATTGCTGAACAATATTATTAACTGGCTGACTCAAGAAGTACCTTCTGTTGTGGAACATAAATTAAATGGATTATCGATACCAAATGAATTTCAGTTGAAACAAAACTACCCCAATCCCTTTAACCCGGAAACAACAATCGAATGCCAGGTTCCACAAAAAAGTCGGATTAAAATAGAGATTTTTAATTTATTGGGACAAAAAATTAAAACACTGGTCGATCAGAGTCATCAGCCGGGAATTTTCAAATTAAAGTGGAATGGTACAAATGAGTTTGGAAAACCTGTTCCGTCAGGAATTTATTTTTACAGCTTAATCTCATCCGGCTCGACACAAATCCGCAAAATGTCACTTCTCAAATAATTCGGAGTGATTTCTCCGTCCAACCAAACGCTCCTTGATTTTTAGGATATTTTCAATCGGGGAGCGTTTTTTTTAACCAACAAGAATAACCGGTTTTATTTCAACATAAACAAAAAATAAACCGCCGGTAATGCCAAAACATCCCTATCGGATGATAGTGCAAGCGTATTTTTAGCCAACAAAATTCCATTCTGGTTACTCCATTAACCACAAATTGCTATTTCTGGGGATTGTATTAACCAAACCTGAATAAACCGGACCAAAAAAAATTTTGCTTTTTTGGCAAGAAATTGACTGTTTAGGTACCAGAAAGTCAAGTAAAATTTTTTGGAATTATTCAGGATATTTATTGCAATTCTTCAATATTTTATTTATCTTTTACTCACTACCGAACACTTTTTCTTTTGCCACGGATTAACTCGGATTTTCACTGATTTTTTCTATGATTTTAAGAATTTTTTATGCTAAATAGTGTCTGTCCGAGCAGTTAGTAATCATTTGAATTATAATAAGTTAATGGTGTTATAAATTATCATTATTTAACTCATCCCCCCGGCCCTACCCGCCAGCTGGCGGGCATTTTCAACCTTCTCTTAAAAAGAGAAGGGGCCGGGGGGTGAGTTCGATACTTACAAGAACTAACCACTATTAATCTTTTAAAAATAAAATATTAAGCAAATTTCGGACAGACTCTAAAATCCGTGCCGATCGGTGCAAATCAGTGGCAAAAGAAAAAGTTTCCGGCAGCAATATCTTTTACCAACAAAACATTCAAACAAACAAAACAGGAAAGGAAAATTTTATGTGCCCCGCAACTGCTTCTAAAAGATACGAACAATTAGAGCATGTTGGAGACATCAGGATCAAAGTCTTTGGTGATACGATTGAAGGCTTATTCATCAATGCAGGTTTTGCTCTATTCGATATAATGGTTACAGGTGAAAAAATAAAAAATGAATTTGCAGAAACTGTGGTGGTTAGCGGTATCGACCGGGAGGAATTGATCGTTAACTGGTTGGCAGAATTGAATTACCTTTTTATAACCGAATCAAAAATTTTTAACAGGTTTGAAATAGAACAGCTCACTGATACGGAATTGAGGGCAACTGTTCTCGGGGAAAAATTCAATCCCCATTTTCATGAAATCAAAAATGAAATTAAAGCCGTTACATTTCATGACCTGGAAATTACTGAAAAGAAAAAAAAGTTGGAAACTAAGATTGTGTTTGATATTTAGTGGTGAGTTGTTAGTGGTTACTGAAACTATTTTACAAATTTTGTTCGACATTACCATTCACAACTCACCATTCACCACTCACCACTAACCAAAAAGGAGTAAATATGAGTGAAATAAAATTAAAAAAAATCAGTGATTTTACCTGGGAAATTCCCAAAGAAAAACCAATGAATGTGCCGGGTAAAATTTATACAACGGAAAAAATGCTTAATAACATCCGGGAAGACAATGTAGCCGAACAGGTTAAAAATGTGGCACAGCTGCCGGGTATTATTAATCATTCATTGGCAATGCCGGATATTCATTGGGGGTATGGTTTTCCCATTGGAGGCGTAGCTGCGTTTGATGTCAACAATGGCGTAATTTCACCGGGTGGAGTTGGCTACGACATAAATTGCGGTGTTCGATTGCTTAAAACCGGTCTTGCTAAAAACGATATTCAGGATAAAATTAAAAATATAATCCACCAACTTTTTAAATTTATTCCATCCGGTGTCGGCTCAACCGGGAAATTAAAAGTATCCGATCATGAATTGAAACAGGTGATGAAAAAGGGAGCTCGCTGGGCTGTGGAAAATGGCTACGGTGAAAAAAGTGATCTTGAAAAAATCGAAGAGTGCGGGGAAATGGCAGGAGCTGACCCGGCAGCTGTGAGCGACAGGGCAATAAAAAGAGGACGCCCGCAACTGGGAACGCTTGGCTCCGGCAACCATTTTGTTGAAGTTCAATATATTAAAGAAATTTTTGATGATACGTTAGCCGGGCGGTTGGGCTTATTTGAAGATCAAATCGTGATAACCATTCACACAGGTTCAAGGGGATTCGGTCACCAGGTTTGTGACGATTATATTCGAAACATGATCCAGGCGTCAGCCAAGTATGGAATTAATTTGCCCGACCGCCAATTGTGTTGCGCGCCAATCAGTTCGCCGGAAGGACAGCAATATTTTTCTGCCATGGTATGCGCGGTCAATTTTGCCTTTGCTAACAGGCAAATCATTTCTTTTTGGGTTCAGGAAGCATTGATGAGAGCGCTGCATATCAGTCCAAAAGACATGCAACTGAGCACTGTTTATGAAGTTGCACACAACATCGCCAAAATGGAAACACACATTGTTGATGGAAAAAAAGTAAAATGCTGTGTTCATCGCAAAGGAGCAACCCGCGCATTTGGGCCCGGCAGAAAAGAACTCCCTGAAATATACCGGGACATTGGTCAGCCGGTTTTAATCCCCGGGGATATGGGACGCGCCTCTTACGTGCTGGTGGGAACTGAAGGCGCGATGGAACAAACTTTTGGTTCAACCTGTCATGGCGCCGGAAGACTTTTGAGCCGTAAGAAAGCAAAGAAAGCTGCACTGGGTAGGTCCATCAATAAAGAGTTAGAAGATTTGGGTGTTTTTGTAATGGCATCAAGTAGAGCGACTTTGGCAGAAGAAATGCCCGAAGCGTACAAAGATGTTTCTGATGTGGTGGAGGCAGTTGTTGGGGCGGGGATTTCTAAAAAGGTGGCCAAACTAAGACCGCTCGGTGGAATTAAAGGATAGTTATTAAAATTCAAAGTAACTATTCAGCGTGGCCACCAATGTCATTCTGAGGGAGCTTGCGACCGAAGCATAGTCTGTAATTCCTTATTTTTAAATGTGACTATACAGGAATCTCTCCAATTTTCACACTCTTGTCAAAATAATACGAGATTCTTCACTTCCTAACATCACAACCCCACCTCCCCCGTTCAGAATGACATTGATGCTACGAGTAGCTGAACAGTTACAATTCAAAAAAGAAATAAAGAATGGCGAACATCGAATTATGAATAATAAACCGATTTTTTTTTACGTTCGATATTCGGGATTTGTTATTCGATATTCATTATTTATTTAACGTAATAACATTGATTTGTGATTTGAATTGAAATTATTTTGGGATGACTTTAATGCATGATAAAGAGATAAACAATAAAATAAATGACCTCCGGGAAAAAATAAACAACCACAACTACCGCTATTATATTCTCGACGATCCCCAGGTATCGGATGCTGAATATGATCGTTTGATGCGTGAATTACAAAACCTGGAAAACCGGTTTCCTGAATTAATTACTTCCGATTCCCCAACCCAGCGCGTGGGCGCCAAACCATTGGCAGCGTTTGAATCAATCGAACACACCGTTCCCATGTTAAGCCTTGACAACGGGTTTGATCAGTCTGAAATCCGGGAATTCGAGACGCGGTTAAACAAGCTGCTGCTTCCTCTGGATGTTGTTGAATATGTTTGTGAGCCGAAATTTGATGGCTTGGCGGTTGAATTAGTTTACGAAAATGGGATTTTTTCAGTGGGCTCTACTCGCGGCGATGGTCAGGTTGGAGAGAACATCACCCAAAATTTAAAAACCATCAAAACAATTCCGCTCAGGTTGTTCGATAAAGAGGTCTCAATCCCGGAAAAGTTGGAAGTCAGGGGTGAAGTTGTTTTCAGCAATAAAGATTTTAAAAAACTAAACCAACAGCGGGAACAAGCAGGCGAACCGTTGTTTGCCAACCCGAGAAATGCTGCGGCTGGTTCCTTGCGACAGCTTGATCCAAAAATCACTGCTTCCCGACCGCTGGATATTTTTTTCCATAGCACCGGGCAAATAATTGGTTATGAATTTGACAGTCATTGGCAATTTTTGGAAACAATTACCAAATGGGGATTAAAGGTTTCACCGCTGCGAAGAAAATGCACGTCTTTGAAAGAGGTATTCTCCTTTTATGATGAATTAGTTGAACAACGTGAATCACTGCCTTATGAGATTGACGGCATGGTGATCAAAGTCAATAATTTGGATCAGCAGTCGAGAATTGGCATCAAGACACGGAGTCCCCGCTGGGCAATTGCTTACAAATTTCCCGCCAGGCAGGAAACAACGCAAATAATAGACATTTTAACCCAGGTTGGCAGAACCGGGACTTTGACGCCCGTCGCAGTGATGAAACCTGTTAACATCGGCGGTGTGGAGGTAAGCCGGGCAACGCTGCACAACCAGGATGAAATAGACAAAAAGGATGTTCGTATCGGAGATTGGGTGGTGGTTCAGCGCGCCGGCGATGTCATTCCCGAAGTTGTAAAAGTGATAGAAAGCCGCCGCACCGGGAACGAAAAGAAATTTCAAATTCCAAATACCTGCCCTGTTTGCGGCGCTCATGCAATTCGTATCGAGGGAGAAGCCGCGGTTCGCTGCCAAAATCTATCCTGTCCCGCGCAAGTGAAACAGCAGATCAAACATTTTGCCAGCCGGACCGCCATGGACATCGAGGGATTGGGAGATAAATTGGTGGAGCAGTTAGTGGATAGCGGATTAGTAAAAAGTTCAGCTGATCTCTATTATCTCACCACAGAACAATGGAGTGGATTAGAAAGAATGGCGGACAAATCAGCCAAAAATATTATTGATGCCTTGGAAAAGAGCAAACATATCAATTTGGGCAGGTTTGTTTTTGCGCTGGGAATTCGTTTCGTGGGAGAACATGCTGCTCGTTTATTGGCAAATTATTTTAAAAATATGAATAATTTGAAAAAAGCATCTTATGATGAGTTGTTGTCTATTCACGAAATTGGTCCGCAGAGCGCACAGAGCCTGGTACAATTCTTTGATGAACCTAAAAACATAAAAACGATAGATCGGTTGATTCAAGCTGGCATTCAATTTGAAAAAGTTAAAACAGAGGCTGACCAAGTTCTGTCCGGAAAAACTTTTGTGTTTACCGGCGCGTTGGAATTATTTACCAGGCACGAGGCAGAAGAATTGGTTACATCGCGGGGAGGAAGAGCATCCTCATCGGTCAGTAAAAAAACTAATTTTGTGATCGTGGGGAAGGATGCCGGATCCAAAGCAGTCAAGGCAAAAGAGTTGGGCGTTACTATTCTTTCTGAAACTGAATTTAAGGAAATGATCGAAAAAAAACCCAACAGATAGAAACAACCCAACAGATGAAAATCTTTAATAAAATATCAATGTCGTTATGTTAGGAATTAATCCGTAAGGATTGTATTGGTTTTTGTCGAAAATAAAAAGCATATCCAAATATTTCTCGACTTCGATTTGGATCAACCGGAAGACATTTCATCTTCACCCTGGGCAGAGTCGATGGGTGAGTCCCTAGTAGAGCGATTCCAAATTAACATTCTTGTTTTTCCGTCATTGCGAGGAGCGAAGCGACGAAGCAATCTCATTGATTTTGCAATAGTTAGAGATTGCTTCGCTGCCGCTCGCAATGACAGCTTATTGCCACGTTATTTAGGAATCGAACTACTAGTAACTCAATGAAAGTAAATAGATAATATCTGTTGGGTTGTTTCTATCTTTTGGAACATAATTTTTCATAGAATCTCAAACAAAAATAATGTCCGAATTAAAAAATACTATACTATCAATTTTGGTTTATATTTTACAATCAATCATACTAACTCTGAAAATAATCTTCAGCCTGTTTTTTCCCATAATATTTGCCTGTATAATTCTTAATTTATTATCCCGCGAACAAAACAAACGACTGCTCTATATTGGTGGCTGGAAGGCATTATTGGTTTCTGCCTGGATTGGGACGCCGATCCATGAATTGAGCCACTACCTGGCAGCCGTGATCGCCAACCACAAAATTGTTGATTTAAAACTATTCAAACCGGACAAACGAACCGGTTCGATGGGGTATTTGGCCCACACT
>JADHVV010000010.1 GCA_016783825.1 Candidatus Zhuqueibacterota bacterium
TGCTCTAAAATTTTGTTTGAAATTCAGGTTCTTGCTATATTTATTACCCACCGGGGGTTCTGTGGTATATCTCATCTGCGCCCAGTCATTATACTCAACATCCGCAGAAACCACAATATTAGGCAATAACGTTATCGCAGCGCCGCCTGTAAAAACCCAGGTAGATTTCAAACCATATTCCCAACCTCCTTCGTCAGATTCAGTATAATCCTGATCAGGACTATCCGCATCTTCAATTTGATTAATATGTTCGTCCCATTTTTCGGTTGCTTTAATAGTTACCGGGGTGGTAATGGTTGCAGCAAACCTGCCTAAAAGACCAAAATTATACAGCATACCCAGTTTAAAATTTGAAGCCTGAAATTTAGTTGTTACCTGTTGATTGTAAGAATATGTATCGTAATAATAATCATTATTAATATCCTGTTCATAAAAATCCCATGTGTATTCGTCATCTCCGCGCCATAAATTAAAAGATGCTCCGACTGACATATTTGGGGTTACTTCAATAGCCCCGGATAACACCCAGTTTATCAAATCACCTTCTTCAATTTCATTGTAAGTTTGTTGAACATTATATTTCGTATTAAAGCGGTCGAATAAAAAGCCTGCATCAAAATTTCGGATCTTATTATAACCCACAGCGAAAACCATGCTGCCCCGATAAGTGGGGATCGGAAAGGCAAAGCCAATGGAATTAAGCTTTGTTTTGGTCGTTTTATCCGAATTTGTTTCATCAGCAAAGGTCGCTTCATTTGTGTACTGTAAATAAGAAAGCGAAGTAAATAGCTCCATCCTCCTGAGTTGCGTTAACCCAGCAGGATTCCACAACGTGGCAGAATAATCATCTGCGACTGCTATATAAGCGCTTCCCATTGATAGCGCACGCCCGCCAACCCCAGAAGCGGTTCCTAAAAAGAAAGCTTCATTTTGGGCATACCCGGACGCAGTAAAAAGGAAAGCTAATCCAATTATCAATATTATTTTGAATTTCATTTTTCTGATCTCCCTAATTATTTAATTCATCTCATTTATTTTGACTTTTTACTACTTCCTGAACTTTTTGAGCCACTGCTCTTACTCCCTGATGACCCGGAACTGCGCGATCCACCACTACTGCTCGATCCTGTTGAGGAAGATCCCCGGTTAGAGGATGAACTTGATGGACGGTATCCTGAACTGCGGCTGCCGCTGGATCTGCTCGGAGGAGAATAACTTTTCCGTGAACTTTTTGGAGATGAATAACCCTTACCCGAACTTTTTGGTGTTGCACTTCTTCTTACAGCAGGTTTTACTGTTGATCGTGTTGATTTTGTACGCGGTGCAGTGTAAGAACGAGTCGAACGTTTCCGCACACCTGACTTCGCTTTTCCTGTTGACGGTTTGCTCGTTCTTACCCGTGGTTTTGGTGATTTTCTCGTTGTTGAACGAGGCCTTACTTTTGTTGGAGCTTTTCGTGTTTTTGTTCTGGGACTTACCCGGGCATCAGAAGGTTTTCTCACTCTTGTTTTTGGTTTCACATATTTTCTGTCCGTTGTTCGTGTCGTCGGCTTTGTCCTCTTTACTGTATTCGGTCTGGCATCCCCCCTAATACGTTTGTCCCTTATCCCATCGATCGCCGGTTTGGCTTTTCTTGAAACAATGCGTCCATCCTTATCTTTAATTAACCGCTTTCCTGTTCTGTCCGTTCTATCCAAAACAGCTTGCCCGCTGCTTGTGCGCCTACCCTCTCTCGAAATTCGTTTTGCCGTTTCAATTTGAACATCACCTCGGGGCTTTCTTTCCACTAAACGGTTTGTTCGCCGATTAAATGGTCTTTGATAGGCCGGTTGTTTTGTACTGGATCCCCGGCTGCCGCCATAATAATTGTGATCATAATAGTTCCGCGAGTATGAGTTCCAATAATAATCATTGTACCAATACCCACTGAACATACTCGGGTAATAATACCAATTGCGATACGGTTCCCATTGGTAATTTGGATAATACCCTGTATAATAGTACCAGTCATAAGGAGGATAATAATAGGGATGACCATAAACAACGTCATACCTGTCCCATTGAGGAACATTATAATTGTAAACGTCATATTGGTTATAATTTACAAAGACAGTGTCATTTTCGTCTTCATAATATTCCTCGTATTCATCATCATAAGGTTGCGCCTCTTCATCTACGGTGTAGTAGTCTTCCTCTGTTTCCACATGAGGACGCGAAAATTGCGTGTAACAACCAGAGATAATAAAGGTGATAAACAGGGTAAAAATTAAGACGATAAAATTCGATTTTTTTAAATATCGCATTGTAGTCACCTCCTGATTAAATTTATATGAAAAAGTTGTTTATTTTAAGAATGAGGTTTTTAAGATTGTTAGAAATTTATATTGCAAAAACCAATAATTTAGACGTTGGGAATTTTAAAAAGTTCATTGGATATTCATATTGTATATCATTTCTTTATTACCAACTTCATAAACCATAAATCATTTTAACGTTTTTACCTGCATCTTTCCAGAGTTCCTTAAATTTTCTTATCTGGGTGTTTGCATTATTATTATCTGCTGCCTTATTAAAATAGCGCCCTAAATTATAAAATCCCAAAGCATAATTCGGATTATAATCCAGCGCTCTCTTCAACCTCTTTTCTGCGTGTTCGATCGGCAAAATCTTATATTCCATAATAAGCTCTGCAAAGGAAGTATTAAAAAAAGCCAGGTCAAACGGTGAGCCGTGGTCTTTAATTTTGTTTTTTATTGGTCCGTCAAATTCTTCCAAACATTTTTTAAAAATAGCCACATTGTTATTTTTTGCTGCGATACATGCTCTTAGGTGAATAAGATATTTGTAAATTCCCCGGCGATAATTTGTTGCATTGATACCGTGTTTTTTTACAATCTCTTCCATTTGTGTCAGTTCTTGTTTTGCTTTTTCGTCTTGGTTGAGTTTCAAATGTAATATTCCCATAAGCCAATGCAGGTCGTGGTTACGAGTTACGATGTTGGTGGTGTCAAAAAGTGCCTGGGCTTGTAAACACTGATTGAGTGAAGCTGAATAATCTTTGCGAAAGTAGTGAGTGAGCGCTTTCCTGTAAAGAGCAACTGCTTTACGATTTTCCCCCTGGGACAGGTCAAAATATTTTTGGAAGTTTTTGTCCGCCTGTTTCAATTTTCCCTGCCTGATATTAATGAATCCCCACGAGCCCCACAAATAGGAAAGTTCGGGATTGAGAAGCGTGCCCTGCTTTTTCGCCCATTCAGCGCTGTCTAATTTTCCGGCAGTCATGTAGCCATCGCCCATACTGTCATAAGCATTGGCTGTGGAATCCAGTTGGACATATTTTCTGAAATGGCTCAGGGCCAATTCATGCTTTCCCTGGTGGCTGTAACAGTACGCCATGTGATTATGCGCTTTGGCAAAATTTTTATCCAATAACAAAGATTTTTTGTAATAATAAATTGCCTTGTCGATTTCGCAAATTTCATAAAATGCTTCTGCCACGTCCAACGTAAACTCTTTTCGACTCGGGAATCCATTATAAATATCCTGAAGAATACTGATCTCCTTAAATAGATCCCCTCCCAGTCTTGCGTTAACAGCTTCCACTCTTAAGGAATCAAAACGACTGAGTTTATGTTTGTGCGCTTCAATTTCGTGGATCAGTTCATGAGCTTCTAAATTTATACCCAAAAAAAGCAGTACCTGGGCTAAACGGAGTTTTGCCAAAATAAATGTCTGATCATAAACCAGGGATGATCTGAATAATTGTTCTGCTTTAGTTACTTCTAATTTTTTCCAGGCTTTTTCTCCCAGGTAAAATTTTTCAAATGCCTCCCACCTATCGGTGAAAGCCGATGCTTTTATCCCGGGCTTGTTCATTTCAGTTAGAATCTTTTTGGTAAAATTGGAAATGTAACCTTTTAATAAAGCTGATGGATCAGCAAAAGATATGGGTATCTTTTTATTAGCGCTTCCGTCTTTTATTAAAACACAATTTATTTCATAAGCGACATTTTTGAGTGAAATATCTCCTGTTATTCGCAGTTCCGGTATTCGATTTTCCTTACCGTAAATGAAATCAAAATCTTCTTCTGAAAAAACAAACACCTGTTCTTTGCTGGATTGCAACAAATCGTCGATGACCAGGTATTCCACCATGTCACTGGAAAATTTATTTACCTGTTCAGGTGTACGATTTTCTATGAAATGATTTACTACGATGGTATTAGGCACTATGCGGTAGCTTGTGGACATAAACACTTTAAATACTATTAATGCCAAAACAACCAGCGAAACAAACGCCGCCGGGATAAGAACCTTTTTTCTTTTTAAAAATGGAACTGGTTTTGCTGTAAATTTTTTAATGCCCTTTTCCTCTTTTCCTGTTCGTTTTTCATCAATCTCCAAACCAGGTTTGCTGAATAAATTCCTCAAGTCATTTATTAATTCTTTAATATTCTGATAGCGTTCATCCGGATTCTTCTGCAAGCATTTTTCCAATACAACCCGAATGTCATTTGTCATTGCCGGCTTAAGGCTTTCCTCAAAGGAAATATCTTTATAGCAAATTGCCTCTTTTAATTCTCCTTTATTTTTACCTTCAAAAGGGCGTTCACCGGTTAGCAGTTCATAGATTAAAATTCCATAAGAAAAAATATCGCTCCGCTGATCTAATGGCTGGTTTTTAATTTGTTCGGGTGAAAAATACGAAACCGTGTTAAGATATTTCCCGGTATCTGCTGGTTCTGTAATTCTTAATTTATTGGCATCCAGCGCAGAAAGGCGGATTTCGCTTTCATCTGTGACAATGATCGATTCAGGTCGCAGATAGCTGTGAATTAGTCCGTTTCGATGTAGTTCTTCAAGTCCCTCAGCAACCTGCAACGCAACATTCAAAACTTTCCTGGTATGTGTTTCCCGGGCTTCTTCATTCACTTCCCGCAGGGTTTTACCTTCAAAAAATTCATTAACGATAAGAACGCCATCTTCGTATTTAATTATTTCTTTGGAAACCAAAAGCGATGGATGGCTGATGTCCGGCGGGACTATTTCCTTTTTATCGAACGTAATATTGGGAACGAACTCCACAATAAATTTATTCATTTTTTTATCCTGCGCTAAAAACGCATCTTCACCAATAGAACCTTTGTGAACCCGCCTGATGATCTCATATCCAATTTCCCTTGATTTTAAGATCATTTCGATCATACCAGAGACTGTTTCTTTATTTACCCCCCACTCCTGTGCAAAATTATCAATTAAAATCTGTTCACGGGGAGAAATTATTCCATCCTGTAACAATGTGATGAGCAGTTCGAGCATTTTCTGATACGGCACTTTTATCCTGTTTTCAAAATCAGCAACTTTTTCCCATTCGGATTTATCCTGGTAAATCCATCCTTTGCGAATCCAATCATCAACCAATTCAGCTAAAATTCCCGGGCAGCCTTCCGACAAAGTGTAGATATGTTCAAATTCAACCTGGGTAAATAAACGAGGGCGGAGCCTTTCTTCCAAAATTTTTATTTCAAATCCTTTTTGCAACAGCTTTAAACTTAGATTTTTTATTTTCTGTTCATTATAAAGCCGGCTGAAAACAGTTGCTGTTGTTGAATTTAGTGATTTACTTTCATTCTCCTCCAAAATTATCATACCCCAGAATGAATCTTCATTTTCTATCAGCGTTTGTAATAATTTGAGGGAAAAATCATCAATCCACTGAACATTTTGTATGCACAATAAAACCGGAACACGCTGGCTTCGCTTTTTCAACATTTTTAGATATTTTGCGAACGTCTTTGTTTCTTTTGCTCTGATCACATCTTCTTGTTTTCCGGTTTTAATTTCATTCACTATTTTTTGTAAATCATCAACCACATCGTGAATTGGCAGCAAAGATATCATCAGCATGAATGAATTTTTTAATATTCTGAATCCTTTCTGTTGCGCCTCCATTTGCTCTTTTATTTCCATAAAAGGCTGGTACGGCTCACTACTATCTTTCTGACATTCGTATTCAATCGCATGGATGCTTCTTCTTAATTTCGGGATATTAACAGCGATTCTCTGGTCTGTTTCGATACTGTTTAAAAATTCATGAATCAGTCTGGATTTACCGATACCATATCTTCCCCTGATCAGGAAAGAAACACATTTTTTCTTTTTAATAACTTCATTCAAAAAAGCGTCCTGCAAAGTATAAAGTTCTTCATCACGATTTAGGAAATTATATTCAAAAGGCATATCTTTCTCCTGAAAATAGTTACACCATTGAGCAGAGTTAAAATTCAAACAAAATATAATGACTGATAATAATCCTTAACGAGTATATAACCAGGTTGATGTGCAAAGATAAGATGAAGAATTAGTAATTGGTTTTTTTTGATAGTTACGATTACAATTAATTATCATTTAACTATTATTATAAATAATTAATTGTTAAATGTCAAATAAAATTTTCATTAATTTGGATTTTGTTCAAAACTCCAGTTAATTATTAAAAAAAAGTAAAATTAAAATTAGCTTGACATGCTGAGGATTTTTTGTTATATTTTTTAGAGGAGAATATCCATGACAATTAACGAACGGAAAAACAGTATCATTGGAATGGAATTTGATCGTTATATTAGAGAGCATCCGGATTTTATTGAAAAATTACCTCAAAATGCACATATTGGGCTATTAATGAGTGAGGATGCAGAATTCAATAAATGGAGCACAAATCTTGCACACAAGCAAGCAGAAAAAAATCAAAAAATAGTTTTAGTTACAATAAAGGAAATGGCTCCTGCCCATTCTCGAATAAAAAATATGGATTTTGAAATAGCAAGTAGTTAAACAATATTATCGAATTAAATAAGGCTGGCATTATCATCAACGATGAGTAATTTTTCATTCATTGTTTCCATTTTCCAAAAATTGAAAAACCGGAAGGAAAATATGAAAAGCAGTTCCTTGATTTGGCTCACTCTCTACTACAATCTCACCTGAAAATCCTTTAATGATATTGTAGCAAACCCACAATCCCAACCCGGTCCCTTTTCCCGGTTTCTTGGTTGTGTAAAACGGTTCGAAAATATGGTCAAAATTTTCTTTTTTAATTCCAACTCCATTATCGATGATAGAAATAATAATTTTCTCACCAACCATCCTACTGGTAACAGAAACTTCGCCTTTTTTCTTTCCTTCCAGTGCATCGCCTGCATTGAGTAAAATGTTTATTAAAACCTGGAGCAGTTGATCATAGGAAATTTTTAATGTGGGAAGATGTGAAGACAGATCAACACTGAATTTATAATGTTTCAAACGTTTATCATATTTTACTATTTGCGACGCTTCTTCAATGACTTTATTCACAGAAACCTCACCGACTGTTGTCGAAATCGGTTTTGAAAAGTTAACCATTTCCCTGACGATTCGGGAGATACGATCTATTTGCTCCCGAATCATTCTTAACTTGTCTTTATTCCACTCATCTTCGCTTTTCTCATAAAGCAGCTGAGCTAAAGAAGAAATTGCCGTTAAGGGAGAACCAACTTCATGGACTATTCCTGCTGCTAATTGTCCTACAGCGGAGAGCTTTTCCGATTGGATCAACTGCTGTTCCAGTCTTCTCTGTTCAGTGATATCATGCGCAATAACAGAGCTGCCAAGATACTTACCTTTCTCATCCCTGATTGCTGTTCGAGTAATTCGAAGCAGCAGCTTGCGCCCATCAACTGTTATTCTTTCCGTTTCCCAGTTTTTGACAAATCCTTTTTGTTTTATTATTTCATTAATTTCCATAATCTCCTGTTGAGATTTTTCTTCATTTGGAACAATTAATGAAATGTGCTTCCCAATAATATCAGCAGCGTTATAGCCATACATTTTAGCTGCTTGCTTGTTCCATATTTTAATACAATCATTTTCATCGAGTGTAAAAATAGCCTCGGCAGCATTTTCAAGGATGTTGGTTGTAAATTGTTCGTATTCTTTTAACGTATTCTTTTCTTTATTCCTGTCAGTAACGTCATTTAGTAAAACATTCACACCTATAATATTTTTCTTTTCATCTCGTAGAGGTGATATATTAAAATCGACAAATCGAATACCTTCTTTTTGAGACTTATGTTTATGAGCCAATAATTCAGATGAATTCCCTGTTTTTGCTGCTTCGATAAATTTAAGATAAATACCTTCTTTTTCTAATACGGGGAATTTTTCTAAAACATGTTTACCAATTACTTCACATTCAACAACATCAAAAAGACGCTCCATGCCATCGCCCCAATAAATGATGCGCATATTTTTATCCAAAATGAATAATCCAATTTTGGAAAAATTCACAGCGAATTTTAAATTTGGCAAATCAATTTTATCAACTACATTATGAGTCATTATTTCTCCATATTAAAATAACGCATTAAGAAACAAATAGGTCATGTAAAACGAAGCAGCTATCTTTAAAATTATTCCTAACAGCTTACCCACAAAAACACCCCAACCGGCTCTAAAAGCATCTTTCGTTTCTTTGCCACTCAAAAACTCCACTGCAACCGCCCCTAAAAAAGCGCCTACAATAATTCCCAGAGGTGGAAAGAAAACTATTCCTAAAATCATCCATCCTACTGATCCCCAGATACCCCATTTTGATGCGCCACATTTTTTTCGCCTGCTACCGGAACAACATAATCCAGTATGGAAATACAATAATTTCGAATAAAATCATTATGTTAAAATAAAAATAATTATAAATTCCCCAACCTGGACAAACCAGAAATAAATAAAAAAGAATCTTTTTAGATACTAAGTGAGCAACATAAATTTGAATCTGGCTAATTCAAAACAGGAATTAAATACACTAATCCACCAATAATAAATATTATTGTTAATATGATGGAAACTGACTTTCGGATGTCAAAAAAGAATATTTGCTCAATAGCTCGTAAAAACCAGAACACAGAAATAAAAATTAAAATAGTGGTACCGAGTTTTGAAGAAAGAAGCATATCATTGTGAAAAATCGAAATATAACCAAAAAAAAGAAAAACATAAATTAGACACAGGTTCATAACGTACATGATGCCTTTATTAATTTTTATCACAGAACGCATATCCGCTTTCCAGCGAAATATTTTCCAGAAGAAAATATGGAATACAGCGAATCCCAGGTTGTAAATACCGCCAATTATAAGGATAATTTTTTCCATTTTAAATCTCCAACGAAATCAAATTAAATAAAGGACAGTTAAAACAGTCTCTGCTACATGGTGCCGTCATTTTGTTGTAATCCATTAATTCTACTTTGTCAGATTAGAGAAATTACCTAGAAGTTGTCATTCCGGCACGTTTTTTTGCCGGAATCTCCTATCAAAACCTAACGAGATTCCGGTATTCCGCTTCGCTTCAACCGGAATGACAAGCAAATACTGTTAATGTGACAAAGTAGAATTAATCTCCTTCTGATTTTAATCTCCTCCAACTAAAATAAATTAATGGAATTGGAATTTGAAATTTGTTACTTTCACAACCAGCCTACATCAACCCATGATCAGCAAAACTGTAATAACGATTATTGCCTATGATAATATGATCAAATGGGTTGATTCCCACCAGCTTACAAGCGCTTACTAATTTTTCGGTCATTCTTTTATCTTCTGTGCTCGGAGAAGGATCACCGCTGGGATGATTGTGAACAAAAATGATCGCTGCTGCCGAATGATTGAGCGCTTCTTTGATGATCTCGCGTGGATTAACAAGGCTATCGGCAAGGCTGCCATTAAATAAAGTGCGCTCTAAAATAAGATTGTTGCGGGAAGATAAAAGAATAATTTTGAATTCCTCACGGGGTAAGTCGCGCATGTAGGGACCAACCAAACGGTAAACATCCTCACCTGTCTCAATCTTTTCTTTGGATTTCACTTTTTCAACCATCATTCTTTTACCGATCTCGATGGCTGCTTTCACCTGGGCTGCTTTTGCCGGGCCAATACCATTTATTTCGCACAATTCACTGACTGATTTTGAATCCAGTCCCCTGAAACCGTCAAATCGATTCAATAACCCCCTGGCAAGATCGATGGCAGAATCTTCCTTTCCACCCACTCGCAGCAATATTGCCAGCAACTCTGCATCTTGCAGTTTATCAGCGCCAAATTTAATCAACCGCTCTCGCGGGCGATCCTGTTCAGGCCAATCTTTTATTGTAAAACTGTATTTTTCCATTAACCTACTTTTTTGCGTGTGAATAATGAGACGCCAAGTATGCCACCCAACATTCCAAAAATACAATTAATTATTAAAGACATCATTAAACCAAGTGCAATTAATGCAAAACCTTCCTGGTGCTGTCCCAACATATCTAAAGCCTCTTCAAACTCCGGCGGCAGATCTGATGAATATTCCATCATTTTCTGAATTGATTGTTGAATATTGGTTCCGATGACTGAACTGAACAATGTTCCGATTACCGCTCCAATAGCCCCGGACATAAGTCCCAGTGTAATTCCATCAGCATAAGTGAGTTCAATGTCAGCTAATTCTGCCAGACTTTTGTTATAAAAATGGACTGACAGCAGCCCACCTAAAATAACGCCCGCGCAGCAAAAACAGTTGATGAAATTGATAACCGGAACAGTAGAAATTATGGCAATGGTAAGCCCGCCAAAAAGGGCAGGTTTAATCTTGTCAGGTTTTTCTTGCATTGTTATTCTCCTATTATTTATGATTTATTTGTATCTGTTCAGCATTCCTAGAATGTCATTATGAGGGAGCTTGCGACCGAATAATCTCGTCTGGTTTTTACAATTCTCCTTATAATAAGAGATTCTTCACTTCCCAACTTCCCCAATCCCTTCCCTCGTTCAGAATGACATTCATTTAACGAATAGCTGAATAGTCACATTTATTTTATTGATTTGTCACTGATTGATAAAAAACCCGGCAGCACAAAAAACACAGTTATTGCACCCAGTATAAGCCCTGTAATTAACCTGGAAGTAAACGTATTTTCAGCGATTCGAAAAAAACGAATAAAAATATCTATGGAAATTGGAATGCCTGCCAGGAAAAAATATTTTTTCGCCGGGATCCAGTTTGATTTGAATTTGCTGATCAACGGATAAATAATCGTTCCCAAAAGGAATCCGAAATACAAACCGGTGCAGCGTGAGCAAACAGCAAATTGTTTTCCAAGAATGAAAAATGATCGTTCAGGCATTTGGTGGCAAATTTTTGAAAAGAACAGGTAGGTGATTCCCGAAGCCAATCCATATTCATACTTTGCTAACAATGGCGCGGCAATTATCAGCGAACACCACAAACTCACCGCTGAAAAAAATACCAGGTATAGAAATGTTGTTGATTTGAAAATAGTTTTTGTATTTGACTTCATTTTTGAATCGATAATTTTGTCAGTTTAAAGAGCGATACTCGTTGCTGGTTTCCGGCTGCTTGTTAATTGATTCTTGTTGCTGGAGCAAGGTGTTAAATTTTTAATTCCAAATCGAGCCCAGAAGCCAGTATCCAGCAACCAGAATCCAGTATCAATAAATCCAGCATCAAACGGCTTGAAAACTAAAACTTCTGCATAAACCACGCTTTAATATCACTCCTGTAATAATACAATAGCCCAGTAGATGTCAAAACAATTCCAATTAAAGAAGGAATAAAAGCTGTAATCAATGTTACTACCATGAACCATAGATGTATGATGAGAACAAAAATCAAAGTGAAGGGATATCCCCATACTTTGTACGGTCTGTGTATATCCGGGTATTTTCGTCTCAAAATCCAGATTGCTGCAAATGTTGATACATTAAATATAGATGAAGTAAATGAAAAAAAATCGATGATCGTCTCATAAGCGTGCTCGGCAAATCCTGCTCCCATGAGCAACAGCGAAGCCCACGCAGCCTGAACGAGTAATGCTGTATTGGGTGTTTTGTATTTTGGGTGAATTTTTGATAAGGGCCCGATAAAAAGTCCGTCACGGGACATGGCATACCAGGTGCGGGCTTTGCAAAGGATTTGGGCGCTCACGTTACCAAAAGTATTAAGCATTACAGCAATAGAGATCATCACTCCACCTGCTGTACCAACCGCCATTTTAACTGCTTCCACTGCCACCCATTTTGAAGTTTGCACTTTTTCCATTGGCAATTGGTAAAGATAGGCAGTATTTGCAGCGAGATAAAGCAGGATTATTCCCGCGATACCTAAAATTATGGATAATGGTAAATTCTTCCTTGGATTGCGGACTTCTTCTGCAACATAAGTAGCTCCCTCCCACCCACTGTAGGCAAAAAATCCGTACCTCATTGCAGCCCCAAAAGCCAGCATGGTCCCCCAGGTAAATTCTTCGGGCCAAAAATTTGTTGTGAAATGGGCTAAATTACCTAATTTGGTGAAACAGGTAAAAATAACTGCGCCAACAGCAAACAATTTCAAAAAGCTGAAAATATTCTGAAGCACACCGCTCAGGACAATTCCAAAACAATTGACAGAAGTCAGCAGCCAAATTACAGATAAGGCGATTGTTACTTCCATGCCACGTGAATATTGATCACCGGTAATGATGACGTAAAGTGCATTTGTGTATTCGGCAAAGACAAGTGCGACTGCTGCAATAGCACCTGTTTCCGAAACAAAAAACATTGCCCAGCCGCGAATGAATGTCCACACTTCAGGATATGCTGCTTTCAGATAAGCATAGGGTCCACCAGAGCGAGGCATCATGGCAACAAGTTCGGCATAGCAAAATGCGCCAAACAAAGTAACAATTCCACCAACAATCCAAACGCCATAAAACAGACTAATCGATGCAACAAGCATCATAATGGGCATGGGTGTTCGGAAAATCCCGGAACCGATAATTCGGTTAATAACGATGGATAACGCTTCAGTAAGTCCTAATTGTCTTTTAAGTTCAGTTTGTTCAGAAAAGAGATCGGATTGAGGAAAGGATTGATTTTCAGACAAAGTAACTTTTCCTTAAGTTGGAGGTAATCATTTTCAAAATCAATATAATAATAATGAGGATATTTCGCAAGAACTTTTTAATTCGCATAGCGCAGAGAGCATGGCGCATGGCGTAAAAAATAAATCGTCTGTGCTATGCGCTTTGCTCTATGCGCCATGCTTCAAGACTTATAGCTTTTTTTAAACCTTGAAATAAATAGAAGCCAGTGTTACATTTCATCAGCAAAATACTCCGCTTCAACTTTTATGCTTATCCCGCCGCGTGGATTAAAATCGCCTATAACAATTGCCTTTCTCGGTTTACATGCTTTAACCAGGTCATCCAAAATTCGATTGACTACTTCTTCATGAAATGTATTATGATTTCGGAAAGAAAATAAGTACAGTTTTAAAGACTTGCTCTCAACACATTTTTTAGCGGGAATATATTTAATAAGAATTTTTCCAAAATCAGGCTGATTAGTGATGGGACATCGTGAAGTAAATTCCGGTGAATCAAATGTGATCCAGTATTCACGATTGGCATATTGATTATCGAATACTTCTAACGTTGCTTCTTCTGGTGTTTCGGGATAAACATTTTCACTTGATTTTAGCAAAGTGAGATTTTTGTATTTGGTTTCATTCATCAAAATGTTCTCCGTATATTCAACTAAGAATTATTGTAAGCGTTCACCATATAACAGTGAAAATAGGACAAATAAATTCCAACGGATGAGCAGCCAACGGATAGAAACAACTCAACGGATGGTACAGGAATTTTAAAATATAAAACATAATGAGACAATTAAAAAACTTGACAAATTTGCCCAAAAAGAAATTATCATCCGACATAGGCAGTGTAAAATTAAATTCATATCAATTTTTTTAATATCCGTTGGATTGTTTCTATCCGTTGGTTTTAATTTTTCATTTTCAACAGCGTGACATCACCATTCTTTACCTGCCAGGTGAGCAACTACAAATTCTTTATTTTAAACCAATCATTCATGTACTGCATCGCTTTAGTTGATGTATTCGCATGTATAAATTCATTAGTACAACAATCATAATAGTAATCATTTTGCCACTCGTCAATATTCTCAACAATCTCTTTAATTGCCGTTAAAATATAATCGAGTTCATCATCTGTCATTGTTGGATGCAATGACAATCTCACCCACCCAGGCTTTTCAGATAGGTCACCACTATCAATTTGATCAGTAATTCTTTTTGACTCTGCCGGATCGATGTGCAGCAAATAGTGTCCGTAAGTACCGGCACACGAGCAGCCGCCTCTCACCTGTATGCCATAACGGTCATTCAATATTTTCACAAACAGATTAAAATGTATCATTGGTGCGTAAAATGAAAAAACACCTAAACGTTCTTCTATATTATTTGCTAAAATTTGGAGATACGGAATTTCCTTTAATGCTTCAAAAGTTTTCTTCACTAATTCACCTTCACGCTTTTTTATATTTTCCGTGCCCATTTCATTCTTCAATTGAAGACAAAGCGCTGTTTTTATTGCCTGTAAAAATCCTGGCGTCCCACCGTCTTCCCGAGCTTCAATATTTGACACAAATTTATGATGCCCCCAGGGATTTGTCCAATCAACAGTGCCGCCGCCAGGTTGATCCGGCACTTTTCTTTTGTAGAGATTTGAATCAAATATGAGAACGCCTGATGCGCCGGGACCGCCTAAAAATTTATGGGGAGAAAACATAATTGCATCTAATTTTTCAAGTGGATCCCGGGGGTGCATATTTATGTCAACATAGGGAGCTGATGCTGCATAATCTATAAAACAGAATCCATTATTTTCGTGCATAATTTTTGCTAATTTATGAACGGGTGTTTGAATTCCTGTAACATTTGAACATGCGGTAAAACTGCCAATCTTCAATTGTCGATCTTTGTATTTGTCCAACAATTCGTATAAGTAATCGAAGTTAATTAATCCATTTTCATCCGGTTCAATAACAGCAACATCGGCGATTGTTTCCAGCCAGGATGTTTGATTGGAATGATGTTCCATGTGAGTAAGAAATACAATCGGCTTATATGCATCCGTTAAATTAATATAGTGCTTCAATTGCTCTGGCAATTTCAATCCTAAAATTCGCTGAAATTTATTAATGACTGCTGTCATACCAAAACCGGCTGTAATAATAACATCATCTAAACCTGCATTTACATGCTTTTTTATTATTTCGTGCGCCAGATGATAAGCCCTGGTCATCGAGGTTCCGGTTATACTTGCCTCTGTGTGCGTGTTACCTATAAAAGGGCCGAGTTCTTCCGCTATTTTTTTCTCTATAGGTTGATATAATCTTCCACTGGCAATCCAATCTGCATAAATAATTTTTTTCTCTCCATAGGGACTAACGAATATTTGATCATACCCGATTATATTTTTTCTAAATTGTGCAAAAAAAGACTCGAGATTTTTCATTATTTCTTATGCCTCGTTTTTGTGCTGAACTGATTTTTCTTTTTTCGTTTCAATTTTTGGTTGCAATTCGCTTTTACGTTTTTCTAACTCTTCAACAATTTTTTCAAATAGATCTTTCCATTTTTGAGGATCATTTGAAAAAGAATCTTTTGTAAAATTAAAACTTTCAGAGGTTATATCATAATGATCAAATATACTGTCAACAAATGCCCGGCGTGATTTCGATTCAATAATATCCGAATAGCATGCAACATCACAATAAATTTGCACAAATTTTTTTTCGGATATTTTTTGAGGTTCAG
Source organism: Candidatus Zhuqueibacterota bacterium (assembly GCA_016783825.1). Taxonomy (GTDB): domain Bacteria; phylum Zhuqueibacterota; class Zhuqueibacteria; order Thermofontimicrobiales; family Thermofontimicrobiaceae; genus Nigeripontimicrobium. The sequence continues at coordinate 15,697 of JADHVV010000010.1, forward strand.
TGTTTTTTTGACACACACAAAGTTGAGATAAAATATATATTCCGATAATTGAGATTAATATTTTTTTCATTTTTTTTGCCTGTTTTAAATTTCGTATCCGACCACTGAATTATAAAACATTAGTATCTCCCACAGAAACGAACTCCCACAGAAAAAAAATATTTTTTCTGTGACGTGTTCTATTTCTGTGGGCTAGTTTGTATTTTTTTATTTCAATCCAGTGAAGCCTTAAATTAAAATATATAACAATCAAATTCAAAAAACAAGGATTTTTTAATTGCATTTAATTAAAACATTTGTATATTTAGGATTATGAATATCAGGGAAAAACTTCGATTCATCGAGCAGATCGATCAACCAAAGAAAAAGAGCTTTCAGTTACCAAACGATAATTACACCATTGACAAGGTGATTGATGGAGAAATCGTTTCTTTGGAATCTGGTGAGACATTTGTTAGAACACTGGAATATGATACAAATACAATTCATGGTTCGGTTTCTTTGAATCAAATTGAAAATGTTATCCCGGATTTTTTAAAATTAGCAGGTAAAGATACAAATTTGCTACAAATAGATTTACGTAATTCACTATTTTTTGATACGGAAACAACCGGATTAGCAGGTGGCAGTGGCACTTATATTCTTTTAGCCGGATTCGGATTTTTTAAAGAAAATCAATTTATCCTCAAGCAATTTTTTTTGAGGGACATACCAGAAGAATTTTCCATGCTCAAAAAGATACATGAGCTCATAAATCAATTTGATAGTTTCGTTTCATTTAATGGTAAAAGTTATGACCTGCCGTTGTTGAAAGATAGATTCACGCTTCAAAGAATTCGTTTTAATTCCACTAATTATCCTCATTTAGATCTCTTACACGCTTCAAGAAGAGTATGGAAAAATCGATTACCGGATTGTTCTCTGGGTACTATTGAACGCAGTATTATGGATGTATTTCGTGATGGCGATGTGCCTTCCTATTTAATTCCCGAGCTATATTTTGAATATTTAAGAACAAAAGATGCGCGCCCGTTAAAGAAAGTTTTTTATCATAATAAAATTGACATACTTTCTCTCGTTTCATTAACTATTTTGCTTCATAACATTCACAAAAATCCGTTTGAGAATTTACCAAACAGGTCAGATTTATTGACGCTTACAAAACATTATGCAAATATGAATCAATGGAAATTAAACATCCCGATATACGAAAATTTATTAGATTCTGAAATAAATCCATCAGTAAAAAAAGAATTGGAAATTCAATTAGCATTTTGTTATAAACGAACAGGCAATTTTGATAAAGCCACCCAACTCTGGCATCAATTAGTTCAGCAGGGTAAATTCCGAATTGAACCTTTTGAAGAATTAGCAAAGTATTATGAACACAAGACCAAAAATCTAAAAATGGCATCACAAATTGTTGAGAAGGCGCTTGAAAATTTGAATGTTTTAGAAGAATTGGGCAGCAATATTTACATTAATCAGGACAAACAAAACATGATTCACCGGCTTAATAGAATCAAAACTTCCATGGCGCGATAGAACATTTTATTACACTATTTTCAATAATTTAAAATAATATTATTCAAATTCATCCTTTCTAATTATAATCATTGCTTTTTCTGTGTTTTTTTATTATATTCAAAAATGAGACACTGCAAAAAAGCTTATTAAATTTTAACATCCATAAGTCATTATGAAATCAGAAAAAAATGTCGACTCTGCAAATCCCCAGCAAATAAGAAATAAAACCAAAACAATTCAAGTAGGTAATATAAAAATTGGCGGAGACTCCCCCATCTCCGTCCAGTCAATGACCAACACCAAAACCACGGATATTGATGCAACCGTATCCCAAATCCATGAATTAGAAAAAGCCGGATGCGATATTATTCGGATTGCTGTACCCAATGAAGATGCAGCCGTTGCCCTCTCATCAATCAAAAACCAGGTAAACATACCATTAGCAGCAGATATTCATTTTCAACATCATTTAGCTCTCAAAGCGATTGATGCCGGCGTTGATAAAATTAGGATCAATCCGGGTAATATTGGTGATAAAAAGAAAATTGAACAGGTATTACAAGCAGCTATGGATAATAATATCCCGATCCGAATCGGAGTAAATGCCGGTTCGCTGGAAAGAGACTTGCTTGAGAAATATGAAAAACCCTGCGCCCAGGCTTTGGTTGAGAGCGCTTTGCGCCACGTTAAAATATGTGAGGATTTCAATTTTAGGAATTTAATAATCGCGCTAAAAGCATCAGATGTTCAAATGATGATTGATGCCAACCGTTTATTATCAAAGGAAGTAGATTATCCTCTCCATCTTGGCGTAACTGAGGCCGGCTCAAAAGAAATCGGTGTGGTTCGATCGGCAATCGGAATTGGCACTTTATTAGAACAGGGAATTGGAGATACGATCAGGGTTTCTTTAACCGCTAATCCTGTAGAAGAAGTCAAAGCAGGAATCAATATTCTAAAAACTTTGAAATTAAAACACCAGGGCGTAACGATCATTTCCTGTCCCACTTGCGGAAGGCTTGAATATAATATGTTCAGCGTCGTTGATGAGATCGAAAAACGTGTTGCTAATCGTAAAAAACCGATAACCATTGCCATCATGGGTTGTGTTGTAAACGGTCCGGGAGAAGCCAGGGAAGCAGATATCGGCATTGCCGGTGGCAAAGGTAAAGTTGTATTATTCAAAAAAGGTAAAGTTTTAAAAACTGTAAAAGAAGAAAAGATTATTGAAGTTTTAATGTCAGAAATAAACAACCTTTAACTTACCATTAAGGAGTGGTTTCATGATATCACATTATATCATTCATGCCATGAGGGCAAGTTCATGGATTAGAAAGATGTTTGAAACCGGTACTGAATTAAAACGAAAATATGGCGCTGAAAATGTTTTTGATTTAAGCCTTGGAAATCCAATTATTGAGCCTCCTGAAGAATTCTTTTCACAATTAAAAAAACTTTCAGAAGACAAAACCTCGGGGAAACACCGTTACATGCCCAATGCCGGGTTTAATGAAGTGAGAGAAAAAATTTCAGTTCATTTGACTGAAGAAGGAATCCTGGAATCAGAGATGGGTCACATCGTAATGAGTTGTGGCGCCGGTGGTGGCATAAACGTTATTTTAAGAACCCTTTTGGATCAAGGCGATGAAGTGATCGTTCTCGCCCCATTTTTTTCTGAATACCAGTTTTACGTAAGGAATCATCATGGAAAAGTAGTTGTTGCTGAAACGGATGAGAATTTCAGGATTGACCTGAATGAGCTTGAAAATAAAATGAATAAGAAAACAAAGGCAATTATTCTGAACTCTCCAAACAATCCAACCGGAGTCGTTTACCCGAAGAAAGATTTAAAAGAATTAGTTGACTTTTTACATCTTCAACAAAAAAAATACAATGAAGATATTTATCTCATCTCTGATGAGCCCTACCGGGAAATTGTTTTTGATAATTTAACAGCGCCATCAGTTGTTCCCATGTATGAAAACAGTTTTTTAGTTTATTCTTGGTCAAAATCATTGGCAATTCCTGGCAATCGTATCGGGTATATTGCTGTTAATCCTCACATGCATCACATTAAACAAGTGATTGGTGGATTGATTTTTTGCACAAGAGTACTTGGATTTGTTAATGCTAATGCAATAATGCAATTGGCAGTGAACGAATTATTAAATACAACAATTGATGTTAGTTACTATGAAAATAAAAAGAAATACATTTATCAGACGTTAACCGATGCCGGGTATGATATTGTCAAACCAACCGGAACTTTCTACATGTTTCCAAAAGCCCCGGGAGGCGATGACCTTGGCTTTGTTGAAAAAGCAAAAGAAAACAGGGTACTGGTCGTACCTGGTGTGGGATTCGGGCGAAAAGGATATTTCAGAATATCTTATTGTACGGACGATCGTACTATTCAAAAAGCATGTGAAAAATTAATAGAACTTTTATAACAGCTTTAATTTTCACATTTTTGTAATAACAAAGGTTACAACATGAAACAAAAAAAAGTTATTGGAATTGATTTTGGCGGTACCAAGATAAAGGTTGCTGTAATTGCAGAAGATGGAAAAATTCATGGTGAAGAAATTCTATTACCAACTGAAAGCAATCGTCCGGCAAAAAAAATTGTAGCAACAATGCAAACCGGCATTCTAAAAGCTGTTTCATCTGCCGGACTAAAAATTAATGATCTTGACGGAATCGGGATCGGCTCTCCCGGACCATTGGACTTAAAGAATGGAATCATTCTCGATACGCCTAACCTTCCGACAATGAAAAATTTTCCTTTAAAAAAAGAAATATCGAATCTCTTTAATTTGCCAGTTGCATTGAATAACGACGGGAATTGTTTTGTGCTCGGAGAAGCTTACTTTGGCGCGGCAAAAAACGCCTCTAGTGTCTGCGGTGTAACCCTGGGAACCGGGTTTGGCTGCGGTATTGTTTTTGACAAAAAAATTTACATCGGCACAACAGGTACAGCAGCAGAAGTGTGGTGCAGTCCTTATGCAGATTTAAATTTTGAGGAATACGGTTCGGGCAGAACGCTTGTTCGATTATATAGGCAAAAGACCAGTGATAAATTAGATTCAAAAGAAATTTTCCATTTAGCACAAAAAGATAATTCACAGGCTATTGACACTTTTCTTGAATTCGGAAAAAACCTGGGAAGAATTTTGGCTATTATGGTTAACCTGCTTGATCCCGATGTGTTTGTGATCGGTGGATCAATCAGCAACGCCTGGGAATTTTTTAAAACACCACTTCTGGAAAATTTGAATCAAAATATTAACGATGAACCACGTGCCCATATACGTGTTCAACCTGCTTTATTAGGTGATAATTCGGGATTATTAGGCGCTGCTGCGCTCCTTTTTTCTTGAGTTAAAATTTTCTGATAAAAATGGATTAATGGAGTGTTGGAGTAATGGAGCAATGGATTGTTGAAATAAATCTCCATCAATCCAATACTCCATTACTTCTTTTTAATTATAATTTGCTCATTGTATAACGATTTCATTTTTTAAAACTAATCATTTTGTAGGAGCATTTCCATGGAAGAAAAATTATACTTTTACAAAGCTCACGTCATCAAGGTCTATGATGGCGACACCTGTACAATGAATATCGATTTAGGCTTGCACACGTGGGTTCATAAAGAAAAAATTCGTTTAGCACGTATCGATGCCCCGGAATTACGGGGAGATGAACGCGAACAAGGATTAAAATCCAGGGATTATTTGAGGGAACTAATTTTAAATAAAGACGTCTTTTTGGAAACTATTCGGGACAAAAAAGGTAAATATGGCAGATATCTTGGTGAGATTTGGATGTTGAACGATTCAGGTGAATACATAAATATTAATGATAAAATGCTCGATGACGGTTATGCAATTCCCTATGGCACGAATTAGAAATTGTGCTAAAGCGCAGTGATACGTCAAACATGAATTGAAACAATTTATTAACATTTAATCAGTTCATTTATTAAAAATAAATAGTTTTGCCCCAAATAGTCTTGCCCTTCTTTTTGAATCTGAATAGTGGCAGTTTATCAATTTATTTTTTCGTTTCACTTTTCATTAAAGCGGAGATTATTTTATCATGAAAGTGGGAAAAGAAATAGTAGTTATCGGAGATAGAATATTAATTTCTGTTGACTCTGATAAAAATCGTACTGAAAGCGGTTTATACCTACCGCAAGGATTAGCTGAAAAAGAAAAAGTCCGCAGCGGATATATCGTAAAAACAGGACCGGGATACATATTTCCGCACACTGATTCTTCAGAGCCATGGCGCAAATCAGAAGCAGATACGAAATATATCCCGCTGCAAGTTCGGACTGGCGATTACGCTATCTTCCTCCGCAAAGATGCAGTTGAAATTGAATATGACGAAAAAAAATACCTGATTGTTTCACAATCGGGAATATTAGCAGTCGTGAGAGATGAGTTAAAAACTGATGATAGTGATGAGGAATGAAAAATAGGTAAGGGCAAAGGTAAAGATATCAATTTTTCTTTACCTTTCCCCCTGTGCCCGAGGGGTATCTGCTTTTACCTTATAATATTTTCAAAATTGAATTATTGTTGAGAACATCAGGTTCTATCCAAGAGTCCTCTTTAATTTCGCCACGTACCTCCGGCTTATCACAAATGGCTTCTTTATCCCCTTCAAAAATACTTTGTATGAATAATTGAACCATTCTTCCAAACGATCCACATATTCCAAATTTATGATTGTCGATCTATGTATGCGACAGAAAAATTGATTTGGCAAACGGTTGTCCCATTCTTTCATTGATTTTAACGTCAGTCCGGAAATTCCATCGCTTGTAAAAATCTCTGTATAATCACCGGCAGATTGGATATAAATTATCGATTTAATTTTTAAAAATTTCATTCCATCATCGATCAATAGAAACAAGCGATCATCGTAATTGAGTTGACGAAATTCAATAGATTCCGGTTCTTCCGGTTGATTCAACCGGTTAACCGTCTGTGCGAGTCTTTCAGGATTGATTGGTTTTAATAAATAATCGAGGGCATTAACTTCAAAAGCGCGGATGGCAAACTCGTCAAACGCTGTTACAAAAATAACTTTTGCAGAAGTTTTAATTTTAGGCAAAAGATCAAATCCTGATTCTCCCGGCATTTGTATGTCGAGAAAAATGACATCAGGATTGAGTTGTTCGACTGCTTTGACTGCTGTTGAAACATCATCCGCTTCCCCGACAATTTTGATGTTGGGAAAATCGGAGAGTAATGAGACCAGGTCTTTTCGTGATAATCTTTCGTCATCTACGATGAGAGCGGTGAATTTTTTTTTCATTATGAATTTCCAATTGAATATGAACCCTTCCATCCTCTTCAAAAACTTTAAACCGATGTTGGCCAGGGAAAGCATTCTCCAGCCTGCTGCGCACATTCTCTAAACCTGTTCCTGTGCTGTTTTTACTACCGTTTTTATTGGATTGATGTTTATTTTAGCTGGAGTTGGTTTTATAGTTTATTATAAATCGCAGCAACCAGAATTATGGTTAACAATCATAAAAGGTGGGCTACATCTTTATCCCACGTTTAGCTGAGATTTCATTTTCACAAAATTATTATTTAATGTTGTAATTGACAAAGCTTAAATGTAAAGTAGCAGCAAACTTTTACAACAATTCTCCGTAAATACGTCCATTACGAATCACAAAATAAGGAGTGATTAAATGAAATTGATTCCCTGCAAATTAAAAATCTTTTCTTTTATCTTCACTTGTTTTTCAATCTTACTGCAAACCAATTCATTTTTATTTGCCGAAACCATTAAATTCGATTCAACAAAATGGGAATTTAAAAATGTCGAAATAAAAAAACATTTGGGCAGGGAAGCGCTTTTGGGTTCTGCAATATTGAAAGACGTTGAATTTGAAAATGGCATTATTGAAGTCGATATTGCTGTAACCGGCGCTCGCTCTTACCCGGGAATTATTTTCCGTCTGCAATCTGAAAACAACTATGAGAAATTTTACATTCGACCACATCGCGCAGGTCTTTATCCCGATGCGCTTCAGTACACACCGGTATTTAATAAAGTAGCAGGCTGGCAACTCTACAACGGTGAAGGATTTACAGCCGGATCAACCATTCCAACAAATCAATGGTTTCATCTGAAAATTGAAATTTCTGGCAAACAAGCGCGGGTATTCTTGAACAATAGTGAAAAATCTTCATTAGTCATCAACGATCTGAAACATGGTTACAGCAAAGGCAGTATCGGTTTGAATGGCCCTAAAAATGGTTCTGCCAATTTTTCCAATTTCAGCTACCAGGTTATGAATGATTTCAAATTTGAAGCCCCTCCTGAAATCAAAAAAATTGAGGAAATACTCACGGATTGGGAATTATCAAAACCTTTCAAAGCTTCAAAAATTGATATAGAGTTGGTAAGCTATCCGCGATTCTATCAAATATTTTCTGCCGGTTGGCAGAAGGTGAAATCTGAACCAAATGGACTGGTTGACATTGCAAAATATGCAAAAAGAACAAAAGGCGGGCCTGATTGTGCCATGGCAAGAACAATCGTCCGCTCTGACAAAAAACAGTTGGTTCGCTTGAATTTTGGTTATAGCGATGAGATCACCGTCTTTTTAAACGGCAAGAAATTGTTTTACGGCATGAGCGCTTATAAATGGCGTGATCCATCATTCCTGGGAATTGTAGGGTTAAATGACGCTGTTTTTCTTGAGTTGGAAAACGGCTTGAATGAAATATATTTTCTGGTTAAAGAAAACTTTGGCGGCTGGGGATTTATGGCAAAAACAGATCAACCTTTGCAAGCCCCAAATAAAAACCATAAAAAATTGACCAAAGTTTGGGAAACAGAAAAAGTATTTCTCACCCCCGAATCAGTTCTTTACGATCCGGAGCATGAAATACTTTACGTTTCCAGTTTTGATAACCGCTATAAAAAGAACGCTACTCCCGAAGAATACACAGGTTTCATTTCTAAAGTAAAACTAAACGGGGAAATAGAAAATCTAAAATGGATTACAGGACTTCATGCCCCCTGTGGTATGGGTATTTTTAACAACAAACTTTACACTGTTGAGCGGGGCAATTTAGTTGAGATTGATATCGAAGCTGGGAAAATTACAAACCGTTTCCCTATTCCCGATTCCGATTTTCTCAACGATTTAGCCATAGATAAAGATGGAAATATTTACATGACTGACACGCGACCTTCATCAAATCCTGATAGCCGCATTTACAGGTTCAAAGATGGCAGAATAAAAATATGGCTTGCTGGAGAAGAAATAAATTGGGCAAACGGTCTCTATTATTACGATGGGAAATTATTAGTTGGAAATTCAGGAGATGGATTTCTAAAATCAGTGGATATTAAAACGAAAAAGGTGGAAAAAATCACCTGTCTCGGCGCTGGAATTGTGGACGGAATCCCCGTCGATAGCGAAGGCAATTATTTAGTTTCACACTGGGAGGGTCAGACTTATTTAATTTCTCCCAAAGGCAAAATTGTGGAACTGATGGATACAATCGGCGATATTAACTGTGCTGACTTTGAATTTATTAAAGAAAAGAATTTGCTTTTAATTCCGACTTTTGTTGGGAATCGGGTAGTAGCTTACCAATTAAACTGAAAAATTATTATCTAAATGTAAATCTACAAAACGTAAAGAGAATTATTAGCAGGTAAAGGCACAGGCATAGGTAAAGAAAAATAGATAACTTTAGCTCTGATCATAAAAGTTTTTTCTTTTACCTTTTCCTTTACCTTTCTATTCAATAGTTTAGAATAAAAACTTTTTTAAAATTGTGCAACAAAATAACTTTTTAGATATTAACTAAACAAGGAGAACCAAAATGAAGAGACTAATTTATTTACTAATTTTTGTCGTTTTAGCTGTCTCTGTTTTTGCAGGAGATATTCAAAAAGAAAAAGAAGCAATTGAAAAGACTGCTCTGAACTACATCGAAGGCTGGTACAGTGGAGATGCCGTCCGAATGGAAAAAGCGCTTTATAAAGATTTAGCAAAACGAGGCGTTTTTGTGAATCCCCAAAATGGTGAAACCAAAATTTCTCCGGTCACTGCTGAAGCACTGGTTAACTACACAAAAGCTGGAGCCGGAAAAAAACCAAAAGACAAATGGGGAATTGAAGTCACCATTCTGGATGTTTATAAAAATACTGCCAGCGTTAAAATTATTTCGGTGGATTTTATTGATTATGTGCATCTTGCTAAAATTAATGGCGAATGGAAAATGATGAATGTTGCCTGGGAACCGATTAAGAAAAAATAAATCCAGCGGATAGAAACAACCCAACGGATGATAAAATTTGATTTGTTATACACCATTTTGGGGAAAAACATGCAAATAACAGAACAACTCTATGTAAAAACCAGGACAGAATGGCGGGACTGGTTAGAACAAAATTATCAAATTATTATTTAATAGGCGCTGGTAAAATAAACGAGGCAATTGAAATCTTCAAACTAAATGTAATAGAATTTCCAGAGTCAGCCAATGTTTATGACAGCCTTGGAGAAGCATTTATGAAAAATGGTGACAATAAACTTGCTATAAAAAATTATGAAGAATCACTTAAACTGAACCCAAATAATGAAAATGCTATTAAGATGTTAAAAGAACTCAAATAAAAATAATTTTTTTAATCTATTGATTCTGTGATTTTTTTTCATTATTCTTTTGAACGCAGGATTTAATGATTCATTAACGATGCTATTTCACATTTAGTCAGAAATTGACTCAAAAATGAAAAATATTTTTAAAATCAAAACCAGAACAGCTTTTATTTCATACTTAATACTTGATTTGATTTGTGTCGGTATGGGAATGGGCGTCCCAATATTCTGTATTCTGTTTGGTTTTTTAGTTGGTTGGTACAATGCCAGGACGATGCCATCATCATCAAAAACTTTATCCCAAACTATGAAGAAATTTCTTTTATATGCAACCACAACTTCAGCGTTTACATTTGCAGTAATGACAATTTTATGGGGTCGCTGGGCTGCTATTCTATTTAATTCAAATACTGATTATACAAATCTCGGAATACCGATGATCCTGTTTGATCCTAAAGCAAGTTTTATCGGTTGGCTGGTTTTGATGATATTCATTTCTCCCTTTTTGCAACTACTAACAACGCTCTTTGCCTCTATAGTAACAATGGTACGACAGGCAAAGTATGATTCAAAGTTACCTATGGATGATGAAAATTAAAAATACAGGTCAAGGTCGAGATCAAGGTCAAGATAATATCTAATCCTTCTTAATCTCGATCTCGGCCTTGACCTTTTCTTATTACAAAAATAATTGCTGATTAACCTGATATTACAGCTTTTGTGAATTCTCTCTTATATAAACCCGGAGGCTAAATGAAAGACTTAAATTTTTTATGGATTTCCTTAACTTTTCTATTCATCAACTCAACTCATGCAATTGAACCTCTCAAACCGCTGCACACAGAATTCCCACCTAAAATAGATGGTATTTTGGATGACCCTGTCTGGCAGAAAGCGCCGTCAGAATCCGGGTTCAAAATTTACTATCCTGATTATGGTGGAGAAATGACAGAAAGCACCAAAGTCTGGTATGCTTACGACCGGGAAAATCTTTATTTTGCATTTATGTGTTATGATAGCGAACCGGACAAAATCAAAACTTCAATTATTGCCCGGGATAAAATTCGTCCTGATGATTGGATTTGTATTAATCTTGATACTTTTAATGACCAGCAGTCGCTTTACGCATTTTACGTTAATCCAATGGGCATTCAAATGGACAGCCGGGCAATTGGAGAAAATGAGGACATGGACGCCGATTTTGTCTGGTACAGTGAAGGAAAGATTAATGAAAGCGGCTATGCTATCGAATTGAAAATTCCTTTTAAGAGCATTCGGTTTTCAAGCCAAGAACCTGTGGAAATGGGAATTATTTTTGAACGTTATATCAGCCGTAAATCAGAAGCAGGTACCTATCCCCCACTCGATCCAAAATGGGGGCATAATTTTAATACGCAAATGAGAACACTCATTTATGAAAATGTAAAACATTACCAGCTTCTGGAAATTCTACCTGCTGTTACCCATTCTCAAAATAGCGCAATCGATCAGGGAAAATTAAAATCCCAGGGCGGTGAAGGAGAATTCAGTTTAACAGGTAAATATGGTATCACTTCCCATTTGATTTTTGATGGCACATACAATCCGGATTTCAGCCAGGTGGAATCGGATGCAGGTCAGGTTGATTTTAACCAGAGGTATGCTTTGTTCTCCCACAGAAAAAAATCGCAATATTTTTTTCTGTGACGTTTTCTAATTCTGTGGGCTCAATTCACAAACAAATCAATACCCTGATCAGTTACATTTCGACTAAATTTTTTTGTTAGATATTAACTATATTTCTGATTTTGCATTCGCTACCGGACACTTTTTAGAAATATAGGAACGAGCTGTCATTCCCGCATGTTTTTAGCGGGAATCTCCTAAGTATTTGCAAAATGGATGCCCGATAAAAGCACAGTCTGTATTTCCTTATATAATAATGTAACTGTACAGGCATCGTCTGTATTCCTTAAATATTATAATGTAACGATACAGGCATTCGGGCATGACATTGAACCCAAAAATGACATTTTGTAAAAAGTGTCCGGTAGCAAGATTTTGTATAACAATCTCTTTGCAAAGTGGTGTCTTTGCGGTAATTATTTCAGGAAAAAATATGAAAATTAGCCATATATCAAAACATCCAAATGCAATTCCCATAATCGCCAATTGGATTGTTGATGAATGGGGAGATACTGCCCCTGGCGTAAATTTTAAAAATATCACAACTTCTCTAAAAAGAGAAATAATCGAGAACAAAATTCCCAAAACTTTTATTGCATTCGAGAAGGATAGATATCTCGGCACAGCCAGCATCTTTGAAAACGACATGTCAACCCGACCGGAATTGACTCCCTGGTTAGCAGCGGTTTATGTTGATTCAAAATACAGAAATAAAGGAGTCGGGTCCGAATTAGTTAAGTTTGTTATGAACGAAGCAAAAAGCCTTGACTTAAAAAAATTATATCTTTGGACAGCAAACAAAATGAACTTTTACCAAAATCTGGATTGGAAGTTTTTTGAACGCACAAATTTCTTAAATAAAGACGTAACAATTATGATTTATGAATTTTAGTAGCTTGGAGCAATCATGAAAAAACGAAATCAAATCTTTATTTTAATATTTACATTTTTATTATCCATTAACTGCCTGGCGCAAAATACTTACCGTGATAAAAGAATGCAGCCTGAAAGAATTATGGACTCTTTACGAGTGAAAGAAGGCAAAATCATCGGTGAAGCTGGCGCTGGTGAAGGGTATTTCACATTCTGGCTTTCGAAACGGATCGGAGAAACTGGAAGAATTTATGCAAACGATATTAAAAAAAGCGTGTTGAAAAAAATTAAATCACGATGTAAAAATGAAGGAATTACCAACATTGAAACAGTATTCGGTGAAGTTACCGACCCAATGTTTCCCGTAGATTCCCTTGAAATGGTAGTAATGATGATCGCATTTCATGATTTTATTAAACCGGTTAAGTGGTTGAAGAACACAAAAAAATATATGAATCCCGGCGCTGAATTCGTCATTATTGATCGTGATCCTGACAGATGGGGACAAGGACACGATCATTTTATGACTAAAAAGGAAGTTTTGAAATTAACAAAAAAAGCCGGGTTTGAGTTAATTCGATTTTTTACCTTTTTGGAAAGAGATAATATTTATGTTTTCCGATTAAACAAGTGACAAAATAATGGACGACAAAATGATCCCATCCCCAATCCCTCTTTTTTTCTTATTATGTCAGCCATCTTTCAGGGAATAATCGCATCAGTTATGGTCATTTTGCACACGATAGAAAAGATTGTTATCTACCTAGTGTCTGAACGAAAATCCCTAATATTCAAATTCAGGAGTCATTGCGAGGAGCGTAGCGACGAAGCAATCCCGTGATTTTAAAGAGATTGCTTTGGCAAAAAACGCCTCGCAATGACAGAAAAATCATAAATTAGGTAGTTTTCGTTCAAGCACTACCTATTATATCATTTCTTCATAAATCAAAAATCGTTAATCGTTATTCGTAAATCTTTTTTGTTCACATAACAATAAAAAATAAAAAGGGAAGTGAACTATTACGGTAAAAATAAATTTAATGGTATCTAAAACTCCACCTCCAACAAATCCAGCACTCTATCAATCGGACTTAAAATAGTTGATGTGTCAGATCCGGCAAACAGCAAACCAACTGCCAAAGGGTCTGATCCATCCACAACAAGAGAACCGGAATCACCCGGATTGGACATATCTCCGGCAACGATCTGGTGTTCGAAAGTGGCTACTTTACTGCCGCCATACCCGACATCAATGTTTGAATCGAGTACCTGAATTGTACCTGTGGTTGTTGCAGTGGTTCTGCCGCTCTTTCTCACTGCCATTCCCAGCTCGGCTTCTTTAGTTCCGGTGATAGTGCCAATATCGATAATTTTATTATCAATAACAGAGCTTTCAACAGGTTTTGCCAGGGCAGCATCAACTTCATTATATTCTGATTGGATTTTTACAGGAACGAGCCGCGTTTTCGAACCAGTAATAGCTGCTAAACAATTCATAATCCAGGACAATCCTTTTGCAATTGAACAGCCACTACTACCGCCATTTCCACCACCCTGGTATTGGATTCTAACAAACCGCTCCAACTCAGCAATCCGATCCTGGGGTGATTTGCCGCCATCAGCGGGTCCGGGTTGTAGTATTGTATCGCCCACACTGGCATCATTGCTGTTTGCCATAACATGATTATTGGAAAGAATAAGCTTTTCACCAGTAGTTCTATCCTTGACATATACGCCTAATGTACCTGCGGTTATCGCATAATGACCAATACTGACACCGCCCGGTGCAGGACGCCAGCGATCAGTTCTGGCTTTATATGCGTAAATTTCCCCTATGTCAAACACATCAAGCGAAATGTTATTTAGTTTTCCCGGGATTAAATCTTTTTTTAGCAACTCCGCTTTTGGCACTTTTTTGCGTACCATTACTGTCAGGCATAATTCGCCGGTATCTTTGCCATCAACAACTTTGTGTCCGATTCCAATCCCGTTGACATTAAGCTTTTTCTTGAGAGTTTTAAGATTTTCTAATTTTAGATTTCTTATTTCTTCTTTTGTTGCCATAATTCTTTTCCTCCATTTTTACCATTGAAAGGTAATTTGTTAAATGTTGTAAACCACGCCTTAACACATAGATGTGCAAAATTAAGGCATTAACTTTTCTTCAAGTAAAACCAGGGGGATAGGGCCTTGTTGTAATATTAATTTATAATATTTCTTCTTCCTGAATTTCCTCCCCTGAAAAGCAGTATATTTTATTTCAATATTTTTAAACTTTCGTATTCCCCGGTATGTTAACAGGTTCTGCCCCGGATTACAATTAATATCTTTAATTAATTTTTTTGATTGAGTCGTATTAAATAGTTTACTAACTTTTATTAAACTATCAACTTGTTGATTTGAATATTGACGTAAATAATATTTTAATTCCACAATTGTACTAAAACATAATCTGGCAAAACTTTCAAGCATAGCAAACTCTAATAATTTGTCGTACCCACCTAATCCGGATGTTACCAAAGTAGATGCAAAATTATGAGTAAAACCGGCTAAATAGGATTGTGACGGAAACACTTTAGCAGCAAATGGAAGTTCATGTCTTTTCTGAAACCAATAATTGTAATGGATTGGAAATCCATCTAAAAGCATGGCAGCTTTCAAATGTGTTCTGTTATAATCCCGCAGCATTGCTAATTGTGCTGACCATTCAATATCCTGTGGAATCGGCTCTATTTTTAAACGCAGGAAACAGCTATCGTCGGTTAGATTAACAGGTAATAATTCAACCAGTTTTTGGGGATAATTTCCATTGTTGTTTCCCCAATCTATTTTCATTGAAAAATCTGTGGGCAAAGAAAAGTCGACAATTTCATCAACGAACAGTTTGTGATAATTGTTATGGTTTATGCAAATTGAAATGATCCGGTCTTTTCGCGGGATATTCCTATTAATTTCATTTATCATTATTGCGCACAGTCTCTCTTTGCTAACGTTTCGGAATGACTTGTTTTGTTCATCAAAATAATTCTGTGCGACTACTGCCATTTCTTGGACACTAGCTTGATAATCCCTTTCCACAATTTTTACCAGGGAGTCTAATAACAAGTCATTTTCTAACAGAATCGATAATAAAGACTGGTACATATTTTTATCAAAATGAGGCAAAGAATCTTGTGTTCGACTATTTTCATCTGTTAGAAATTGTTGAAAACTTAGCAAAGAATCAAGCGCGACTTCGGAAAAATAATTCAAACTATCCAACATTACCGAATCGGAAGTTTGTATTATAGAAAACTGGTTGAATAGCTCATTCTTGACAGATTCGATTTGCTCTATTGCTGTGTCGATATTTTTATTGTTTATACGAACTAAATTTTTACGCGCATTTTTAAGAAATCCTGGGATGCTTTTTATTTTATAAAAATATTTTTCGAAATTATTTTTTGAAGTATCAGAGGGCTGAGGGAAGAATGATTTAAATTCGTTATATAATTTCTGTGAATAAAAATAAGTATCATGCTGCCATCTCTTCCATTCTTGAAATTCAAAAAGCAGGAAATTGATTTTGCTTCTTAAAATATAGAAATTCACCCTGTTTTTGAAAGTGATGGTACTGGTATCAATTAAGAATAACCTCCATTTAAAAGTATCTAACTGTTCATTAATTTTTTTTATATTTTTCAGATCGGTATTAAATAATACGTGGTTTTTTTTACAATTTCCGGAAATATTATTTTCGAAAGGAAACGTTTGCGAATGCCAATTTATGAAATCATCTGTCAGGCGGCTAACCTTCCAATCTTCAATCAGTCCATCGCAAGAGAAAAGAAATAAAAAGAAAATGAAAAAGAATGTTTTGAGAGAGTTCTTAACTTTCAAATTTATCTCCGTATAACCATTCACTTGGAAAACAAAGAATGGATATGATCGAGCAGATGAAAACGAAAAATTATGTCTTATCTTCACTGACCACATGGTGAACGTTTATATCTCTGTAAGCTGACTGCAATGTGTCCCCCTAAGCAAATTCGCTGATGTCTCCCTTCCCCTCTCGCAGCACAACAAATTCATCATCATTTGTCAAATCAACAACACTGGAAGCAGCCGCACCCAGGATTCCTGCATCTATTATCACAGCAAGCATGTGTCCGAGCCTGATATCAATTTCCTGGGCATCAGTGAAAATATCAAACTCGCCAAAACTGGCGCTGGTACTAACAATCGGATTTCCCAATTCTTTTAACAATGAAATGCAAATATTGTTAGCAGGCACCCTTATTCCAACAGTTTTTCGTTTGCTTATCATCAATTTGGGAACAATACGCGCTGCTTTTAAAATAAATGTATAAGGACCGGGCAACAAATGCCGCATTACTCTGTAGGCTCTGTTAGAAACGTGGGCATATTTGCTGATATCTTTTAAATCCGGGCAAATAAAACTGAGCAGCGGATTATTTTTTTTCCCTTTTAAAAGACGAATTTTATCAATGGCTTTTTTATCGAAAATATCGCATCCGATGCCATAAACCGTATCAGTCGGATAAGCGATAATACCGCCGTTTCTCAATTCATCGGCAACTTTACTTATCAACCGTTCCTGGGGATTATTTTCATTAATTTCGTATATTATGGACATTGGGAACCTGTAACCATTTATTGTTTCTTAAAAAAAAGTTTTTGAATATATTTAATAAATTATGACATACAACAAAGATGCTGGTTGCTTGATACTGGATGCTGGATACCCCCATCCCATCCAGCATCGAGAATCAAACATCCAGAATCCAGCATCAAGTATCAAGAATCTTTTCAGATGAAGGAAAAAACGGTTTCCATTTTTCTTCATCAGGAGGATTCTGAATTAAACTGATTATAATTAAACAGAGCAATGAACATATTAATGCCGGATAAATAGCCGGGATGCCAAACAGAAAATCTCCCTGAATCTTACGAATAATTTCCCAAATTATAGTAACAAGCATACCAGCAAGGATTGAAGCTACGCCGGCATGGGGCGTTGCGCGCTTCCAGAAGAAAACTGCCATCAACGCCGGTGTTAATCCCGCGCCATAAACAGTATAAGCCGCATAAGCTGCATCTAAAATTCTCGGAAAAAATTGCATCAAAGCAAAAGCCATAAATCCCAAAATAATCACAACTATTCGTGAATAAAAAATGATGGAGCGATCGGATATTTTTGGATTTATGAATCGTTGGTAAATATCACGCATGACATTTGTTGAAGGTACAAGTAGAAAACTATTTGCTGTTGAAATAATTATTGCCACAATAGCCGCAATTAAAATACAGCCAATAATAACCGGCATTCCCTGGTGGGCAGCCAAAATTATTATTTTCCCGGATTCATTTGCTGGTAAATCTTTAAAATAGCTGCTGCCTATTACAGCAAGACTTTGTAAAGCCACTCCAATTATTATTACCCCAATTATCCATCCGATAACTGATTTTTTGGCTTCTTTGGGATTTTTTGCCGAAAAGAATCGTTGATACATATTTCCATTTCCCAAAGCCAGAAGTAATGTCGGCACAAAATATCCCATCGCTTTTATCGTTGTCATATTTCCTAACACAGCGTGTTTCCGCGGGGGAACATTGTTTACAATATAATCCAATCCCCCAACATGATTAACGAGAAACGGAATTGCGATTATCACTCCGAAAAGAATTAAGATCCCATTAATGACATCCAAATAGGCAACTGAAAGCATTCCCGCGGTCAGCGTATATAAAACAACAAACATAGCGACAAGAATCATGGCTGTTTCCAAAGGAATTTTGCCTTCGGAAATAATATTCAAAACCCAACCACCGCCGCGAAACTGGTAGCTGACAATTGTGATATAAGCAATAATTGTTGTAATTGTTGCTAACAACCGCGCCCATTGATTGTACCGGGCTTCGAGAATATCAGGGACTGTAAATTGTCCGAATGTGCGGACTCTTCCGGCGATAAAATAGACGACAATTATTCCCAGCCAGCCCCCGGCGCTGCCAATTAGTGATGCGTACCCATGATGGTAGCTAAGATCAGAGACACTAAAAATATCGCCGGAGCCAATCCAGGTTGCTAACAGTGTGCCAACCAAAATTGGCGCTGTCAGCTTTCTTCCTGCCACCATAAAATCTTCCTGGCTCTTAACCCGAAAAGACAGAACCAATCCAACAGTGAACAGAATTATCAAATAAATAACAATCGTAATTATGTAGGTCATGGACTTTCCAAATATTTTATTGTTATTTCTTTTGCACTTGTCACATCTAATTTATTTTAACGAAAGTTTCAAAGTAGTCATTTTAATTTAAAAAGTCAAGTTCAAATAGTAAAAATACGTAAATATGGAAAAGCAACTTTACTAAACCTTCAAGGTTTAGTAAAGTTAGTCAGCAAAAAAATAAGGCTTCTTTCAATTAAGAAAGAAGCCTTACTATTAGGTGCAGCCCAAAAGATGTCGAGCAATTAATTCAAAGATGCAAGGATCACGGTTGTTTATATTCTAACATAAAACCGGTTACATGTACACTTTCAGCTCCGGTAAAATCGCCGTCATTAATAAATTGTGGATAATCCTGTGAAATAGTTGCATAGTGATGCAATTCCACTGTAACAAGACCGGGATTCAGATAAAACAATCCTGCATTTCTTTCAGTGACATGCGGCGCACCAGGGTCATCGGGAACTACTTTATACAGACCTGCATTACCATCCTGGGGATAATAATTATTTCCATTATTATCTTTTAATACAATAAAAAAACTTTCATTTTCCTGACTATCTCCGCTATCATACCAAACATTAGCCGATACATCGTACCAGCCTCCCTGCACCACTTCAGCCTGACCTGCATTGGTTTCCACTTGCGGTATGTCGGTATGTGAAGCAGCTACTTTTGCAGCCGATGTGATAAAAATCGGCACAACCTGTGGCTGAATTTCTGTATTAACGACTTGAATCGGCTTGGTTACCGAAACCTGTCCCGCCTGGTTGTAAGCTGTTGCAGTAATCTCCCTTAATCCTTCAGACTGGAAGACAACTTCGGTTTTACCATTCAATCCAGGCATTTGAACATAATCAACATCAACCCGGTCTGCATTCTGGCTGTGCCACTCGATTTGCGCCGGTTGTCCAACTTCAGCGCTATCAACTACTGCCAAAAAGATAATTGGCAATTCCGGCGCAGTTGGTTCGTTGATGTACACAGAATCGGTTTTTGTTGTTGTGGTTTGATTTGTGCCATAGGCTACCGCTGTAAATATTTTCAAGCCGGGATTGGCAAAATAAACATCTTCAGTTCCGGATGATCCTCTCAAACCGATTCCCTGGTCCATGATCACCTGGTAACCATTGCTATTCCAGGAAACGGAGATTGGCGCGCCAAATTCAGCAATTTTTGGATCAACTGTAAATTCTAAAGCAGGAGGTTTAACAACCGGATCGTCTTCCGTTCCCACTTTTAATGCTACGGATGCTGAGACCATTCCACCGCCATTACTGGCTGAAAGGGTATAAATTGTATTTATATCCGGCGTAACATTTTGATTGCCAGCCAAACCAACTTCCCCAATATTTTGATCCACCATTACCTTAACATTTTCACCAGTAACTTCCCAATGAAGCACAGCAGTTTCTCCCAGGAGAATCGAATCCGGCGTTACTGAAAATGTCTTGATAAATGGTTGATCTATTGTTGGGTCTTCTTTATGGGACACTTTTAAATTTACTGTTTTGTAAACTATTCCACCACTATTGGTCGCATAAAGCGTATAAGATGTATTAACGGCTGGACTAACATTATTATTTCCAATTGCACCAACTTCACCAATCCCCTGGTCTAAAATGATCTTGACTTGTTCTCCGGAAACTTCCCATTGCAATATGGCAGTCTCTCCCCCTTCTATTGAATCGGGAGTTACTAAAAATTTTGTAATCAGCGGCGGATCCACTGTTGGATTATCAGCCGCTTCTACAATTAGTGTATCCGTGTCCACTGCTGTTCCACCCGGTCCATAAGCATACGCCTTAATTTCATAAGTTCCAGGAAACGAAAAACTTACTTGCCACGCGCCATCGAGCCCGGCATTGGAAACATAATCCACAGAAACAGATGTGGCATTTACGGACTCCCATTTTATGGCAGCAGCTTCGGTTACTTTTATTTTTTTCGGATTAATGCCCAATTCAATTGTAGGTGGCAGCAGTGGATTTTCAACAGGGTTGGAGATAAATACACTATCTAATATACCCAAACAACCGGCATTATTGTGTGCTGTGGCTCTAATATACTTTTTCCCCGAGGTTTGAAATTGAATCTCGCGTTTACCTCTTAAACCGGGATTTTCAATAAAATCAATTTCAAGTCTTTCTGCATTATTCGACTCCCAGGTAACAACTACCGGCTGACCTATAAAACCGGTGTCTGCAACTGCCAAAACAACATCAGGTAATTCAGTATTTTCCAATTTTTCTAATTGGATATTTTGAACCACAATGCTGTCTGTTTTGACTTCGATTGCTTTCAGAAATAAACGGTAACCCTGACGTTCAGCTCTTAAAAAATAGCCGCCGGGATCAAGCACATATTTTTTTTCCCGCTCATAAAACTGGTCAACAATCTCATTGCTATTATTGCTTAAAACAGTCGCAACAGAATCCCGATCAACTGTTATAAATAATTGTCCTTTGTTCAACGATAAATTTTTTAAAAGCGCTTCAATGTAAATTGATTGAGAGCGATCCACAGCAATACTTTCCGTATATAGCTCAAAACCTTGCTTTTGTAATCGCAGAGAATGGATGCCAGGTTCCACGTTTTCTTTTGTCAGTGGCGTGAAACCAATAGATACTCCATCCCAATATACATCTGCGCTGTCCAGAGTTTGTCCACCATAATCAGTGGCAGATATTACAACTTTGCTGAAATCTTTTTCTAACTCTACATTTTCAACTTCTTTTTCAGTCGGTAAGGGCGCTTTACTACACGCCCAGCCCATCAGCAACAAGAGAACAATCCCCAACCACACAACTTCCCTTCCCGTGTTCATTGCCTTACCTCACTGGTTAGTTAACTAAAAATTTAATATTTAAATGAAATATAAAACCACTTACCCAACGGTCCGATTCTGTCAATGTACTCAACCGGGAGTAAGAATATCCTGCAAATCCTTCAAAAATTTTCCATCTAATCGATGGTCCTGCGGCAAGACCAAGCACTTTCATGGTCCAATTATCCGTTTTAGAGAGAAACTCCCAACCTGAAAACAAGCCGGCTTTGTATGCAAGCATTCTTCCTGGGAACACTATAAACGATCCCATCAACATGGCATCACCTCTTTTACCGAGTTCGTCTTTCCGGCTCCACGGCGTAAAACCACCTTCAAGATCAAACGCCCATAATTCTCTGCGCAATAAAATTCCCACGCTGGGAACAAACAGATCATAAGGAGCGCCTGCTGACCACGCCAACAACCCGGTTTTTATTTCCCAATCAAAGAATGATGGTTCAATAATTTTTTCTTGTTTTGTGTTTTCTAATGTTATAATCCGGGTGAGTGTATCATGGATGGAGGCAAATTTCTGAGCCTGATCCTCATTTAAATCTGCCAGTAAATCAGTTAAAGATTCATTTGCAACGCGGAGCTTTTCAATTTCTTCCTTCATCTTAAAAACATCCGGTGGCTTTGGAGACCACACAACTTTTACCCCCCTGATCAACTCATCAGTTATTCCGACCTCTCCCCAACCATAACGTTTCATTAATGCCAAGGACCTTTCCAGTTTTTTTGTCTGGTCTAAAGCGCCTGAAATTTTAGAATTTTTAGTAAATCCTCTCCAGGCTAAATTATCAGCCGCGCCTAAAAAGCGCACGACGATATCATCACGTTTCATCAGGCTGTCTAAAAATGCCAGCGCGTTTTTGTCTATTGTAATGTCATCAAAATTAGCGCTGCCGGGTTCGTTGGTTTTGATCCAAATTGTACCGGACTCTTGCGCCGTAAGCGGGCAGAAACACAATACGACCGTTAGTAAATAAAAAGCTATTTTGTTTAGAATGGTTTTCATTTGTTAATACAAAGAAATATATTTATCTTACGTTAGCCTTATCTAATCAATTGTTTTTTAATAAAGTTAATCAAACAAACTATCGATAAATATGCAATTAACATGCCAATATTATAAATTTCCACAACATGCAAAGTTATTTTTTGTTAACATAATATTTTATTTATTTATGTTAAGTTATTTTTTATGGTATCATATCACAATACATTATGAGGTAATTAATTTTATGTATTTCATATTAAACAGGTAGTTACAGCATACTATTTATAATTAGTTCAAGCAAATATCTAATATAATCTATAATTAAAATAAAGCAGTTAATTGTTGATCATCACATTTTAGCATAATTGTTAAACTTTTTTGAACGTATTGGATAAATATGGTTTTGAGTATTTCATTTTGAAATAGTTGTCCGTTTTTGAGATTTTAACTGTGTAGTTCGTTTTTTCAATTTGATCGATTTGTTGCATTCATTCCGCTACCTTCCTTGTAATAATCAAAAAAACATTTGACTTTTTCAATTATTTTCCTATATTACACGTATCTCTATGAATCTTAATATTTAACATGAACCTTTTTTAATAAGAGCAACAAACGTCTTTAATTATCCATTAGTTGAATATAACCTTAAAATAGCCATAGACGCGCAAAACCAAAGGCACGCAAAGCGCGTCCGTGTACAAAAAAACGTCATCGTTATTGATGAACTACTCTATTGAGAGTCCAAAGGAGAAAAAGCCCATGCCTAGAAAACGTCTTTTTTTGTTACTCATCCTCTTGATCACCGCGCTGTTGAGCGCCCAGCCGCTATTTGTTGTCCACGCTGCCACCATCACCGGTAATAAAGCAGATACTCATGGCGGCGGGGTCTACAACGGCGGCGGCTACGGCGGCGGCAAATTAGATGCCTGGATCGATTTTGATGGCAGCGGCACTTTTGATCATGCTACTGAACACCTGTTTGGCGGCACCAGTAGGGATATAGTTGCTGGTGTAAATCCAGTCATTACATATAATGTCCCTGCTAATGCGACTTATGCCAGCGGTACGTATGCCAGGTTCAGGTTGAGTACAGCAGGTAGCTTACAACCCACCGGAACGGCTAATGATGGCGAGGTTGAAGATTACAAAGTTAAGACTGCTAAAGATTCTGACGGTGATGGCGTTCCGGATAATATTGAACAGCCTAATGGTGCAACTGATTGGGATGGTGATGGACTACCTGATCCATTAGATTACGATCCTGCAGGTTGGATTTATAATGAACAAACCGGAGAGATTGTAACCAGCGGACTGGTTTCTGTTTCCACTACCAATGGTGCGGTTTTATTGGTTGAAGATGGTTCAAACGGGCATTACCAATTCTTCATAATTGGCATGAATGCAACTGCTGATGTGACGTTGACTTTTATGCCGCCTTCAGGGTACCAGTCGAGTACAACCTGCTTGCCGCAAACCGGACCTTATGAACCCAGTCCTCCGCCAACTGCGCCGGGTGCGATCTATTTGGGCTCCAGTGAAGATGCCGGAAATACCGGGTATTTGGTGGATTGGACGTGTGGCGCAAATCCTTACTACCTGACATTTAGATTAGATCCAACTGATCCGTATGTATTTGACAATAATTTTCCGGTTTCACTGTTAGCGCCCACCAATGTTGTATTTTCTTCGTTCTTTGCTGAAGTAGGTCAAGATGGCATCTTGACCTACTGGACAACCGAAACCGAACCCAACAACGCAGGTTTCAACGTTTACCGCAGTACAGAAGAAAACGGGGATTACATCAAAGTAAACGAATCCCTGATCCCGGCTTTAGGTGATGCCACAACCGGCGCCAGTTACAGCTACGTTGACAAGCCGGATCAAGCCGATGATTATTATTACAAACTGCAATCTGTTTCTCTGGATGGCAGCATTAATTTCCACGAACCGATTTTCGTGGGATTAACTTCAGTTGATCTTAAAAAATACACGGTGCCGGATAATTACACCTTATTCCAGAATTATCCCAATCCATTCAACCCAGAAACGACGATAGAATTTGGTTTGCCAAAACTATGTTTTGTGGAAATATCTATTTATGACATTAATGGCAAATTGGTGAAAAAGTTGGTATCGGAGCAAAGGTCAGCAGGTAATCATGTGGTTAAATGGAATGCCCGGGATGAGAATGGAGTTCGGGTGAGCAGTGGTGTTTATTTGTATTATTTCAAGGTTGGTGATTTCAGTCAGACTTACAAAATGATTTTGATGAAATAATTTTTGTAAACGTGCCACGCACTTTAAAAGTGCGTGGCACGTATCCTACATATAATTTTTAATAGAATTTTTCATATGACAGTCGGAAAGTAATGCATACATATTAATAATTAAAAAATGTAAATAAATTCATCCCAAACATTTCCCATATCTTCTTCTTCATCAAAAGATCTTTATTAATTAATAATGTCGATTTAGATTAATTTCTGAATCGACATTGTTTTATATTGATACAATATTTTCATCATGGTACACAATCGAACACTAATTAACTTATTATGATTTTATAAGTTATATTAAGATTACTTATTTACCGGTCAAATAACCATTGTTTTTTTTATTGTTACACAACATATCCGCCTATGCTTTCAATTTTATGAAGTTATATAAATTTAATTTTACAAATATGTTAATGTTGGTATTATTCTTGTTAGCTATTATCGGTTTTGAAATAAAAGGTTCTTGATAAAAATAATCGTAACTATTTTTTGAATATGAAAATATACCAATTTAAAATTTTATTCGCTATTTGCTTATTTTTTTTTTCTTTACCAATTGAATTAAAAACGCAGGTAAATAATGCTGATAAGTTTATTAATGTCCTATCAAGCACAACAAATAACATAATACTTGAATTAGATATCCCCAGGTTTGAAAAAAAGGCTAAATTATTCCAGGGGAAAGAATATGATGTCCTTAACATTGCTGAATTCGCACAAACCGCTGCCCCGGGAAAACCACAATTACCTGTAAAAGGTTTCCTGTTTGGCATTCCGTCTAATGGTGTAACTTCCGTTGAGATTTTAGAAACGGAATCTAAAACTTTCTCCCCTGTAAACATTTTTTATACACCAAAAATAACCTTTGAGGTAGATACTTCCGCCTCAAGAACAAGCCTTCCAAAGGACAAGCTTGAATTATTTATCGACCCAAAAATCTCCACGGCAAATCAATTTTACCCGAAACAAATAGCAAAATTCGAAGGATCTTCATTTATTCGTGAGCAACGGGTTGGCAACGTTACAATTTTTCCCATTCAATATAATCCTGTTAAAAAGCAAATTCGCTATTTTGAAAGGTTGAAGTTAAAAATTAATTTTTCAGGCAGCGCTGGAACTCAACTATCTCTGCCATCAGAGAATCGTTTTCCCGAACCATTTGAAAAATTACTGAGTACATCGCTTATAAATTATGACATTGCAAAGACTTGGCGCGGTGTAACAGCCGGTTTATCAAAAAAATTATTCCAAACCAATAACTTGCAAATGGAAAACGAAGACTGGTATAAAATCATTGTGAATGAAGATGGAATTTATCGTTTGGATAAAACCGATCTGCAAAATGCCGGGTTGGACGTGTCGCTTTTTGACCCGCGAAAAATCAAGATTTTTTATCGCGGCACTGAAATCCCAATTTATATATCCGGTGAAGCCGATGGTTTTTTTGATGATCCTGATTATATTGAATTTTATGGCGTTGCGGCAAATAATGACTACACGTATGATAATGTATATTGGCTCTGTACCACGACTGAGAATGGCAGGCGAATGACGCAACAGGATGGTGGATTAACCGGCACCTTTCCTATTGTAACCCGGTCGGCAACAAGAGTCCATTTTGAACGGAACAATGTATATCTTCACAATATCCCCAATGGCGAGGGAGAAGATCATTGGTTTTGGGATATGGTAAACGCTCCAAATACGCTGCAACTAACTGTTCATTTGAATAATGTAATTAATATATTTGCTCTCCCTTGTAAATTAAAAGTTGCATTTCGCGGCATCACTCACCCACCAACAAACCCGGATCACCATACTATCGTGTTTATCAACGGATTTCCGGTTTTGGATGATTTATGGGACGGTCAGGCAAAGCTGCAGAGTGAAGGAAATTTAAACCAGGGATATATTTTTAATGGTCAGAATACTATCAATATCAACCTTCCGGGGGATACCGGCGCTGCTGTGGATCAAGTTTATCTTAACTGGATTGAAATCGAATACTGGCAGGACTACAAAGCAATCGATGATATTTTCACTTTCACGGGTCGTAGTGACCCCGGAACTCGACAATTTGAAGTAAAAAATTTCTCCAATGATAACATTAGTTTATACGATATTACTGATTCGACCAATGTATTAAAAATTGTTGACTTTCTTTTGGAAACAACTGAACCGGGTTACACGCTAAAATTCCAGGATAACAATAGCCACCGGGAATATTTAGCATTGACACCTTCGAGAGCTAAAAAACCAAAAAGTTTCACCAAAGATAATGTCACCCAGTTACTATCAAAAAATAACCAAGCTGATTATTTAATTATCACACATGAAGATTTTTACAGTTCTCTTTCACCGTTAGCAAACTTCAGGCAAAACCAGGGGCTTGCTGTCAAAACAATAAAGGTGCAGGATGTTTATGATGAATTCAATTATGGCGTGAAAAATCCGCAAGCGATAAAAGATTTTCTAACGTATACATATTTTAATTGGCGCAAGCCATCACCGACATACGTACTTTTAGTTGGGGACGCGAGCTTTGATTATAAACATAACTGGGATGACGGTGAAATTGATCTCATGCCAACTCATCTCTTTGAAAGCAACATATACAATACTGAAACTTCATCTGACAACTGGTATGGCTGTATAATCGGTGAAGATGTTTTGCCGGATTTGTTTATTGGTAGATTCCCTGTCCGGACGACAGACCAATTAAATGTTTTATTAAATAAAACAATCAACTATGAGAATAACCCTGAACCCGGTAATTGGAATAAATACGTTGTATTAATTGCCGACAACCCGGATGACGGGGGCGATTTTGAAGGAATATCCGAAGGCTTTGATTCGAACTACATCACCCCGGACTTTTATGTATCAAAGATCTATTTGAATGAAAATTACTACGATCCGGACAAAACCAGGGCTGCCATCATCGAGCAAATTAGCAATGGATGTTTATTAGTCAACTATATGGGGCACGGAGATATGGACTCCTGGGCAAGGGAAGAAATCTTTGGTACAGACCAGGTTGTTAATTTGAGCAATAATGTAAAAGCCCCTCTCCTTGTTACTATGTGTTGTTTAAATGGTTTTTTTCATCATCCGAAAATTCCTTACTGTATAGCAGAAGAATTTTTGAAAGCAAATACCGGCGGCGCTGTCGCTTGTTTTTCTCCAAGTGGTTTTGGGTATGCAAGTGGTGATCAAAAACTGGGCGATGGTCTTTTTGAGGCTATATTTCAAAACAATGATCACATTCTTGGTTCTGTTACCAATAAAGCCAAATTATCGTTATATTCTTTAGGAAGCTCATTCTATGATCACATTTCCTTTTTCAACCTGTTGGGAGACCCGGCTTTACAACTTAATATTTCTCCAAACGAAATAGAAGTTGAAAGCGAATGGAATTTGATTTCACTTCCCCGAATACCGGAAAATTCCGCTGTTGAATATGTGTTATCTTCTATCAGTAGTAAATGGAAAAAATTGTTAACTTATTCAAACGGCACATGGATTGGCGCAGATGCGGATATTCCTCCAACATTTTGGACGCTCAAACAAATGGAGTGGGGGCAGGGTTACTGGCTTCAAACCACTGAACAAGGTCAAATAGTCGTTACCGGTGCAGAGAAATCGAGCGCTATACCATTAACTGAAGGATGGAATTTAATCGGTAATTCCACGCCATTGAATCATTCACTTCCGGAGGCGCTTTCTTCCATAAACGGCAATTGGAAAAAACTGCTGCACTACCGGAATGGCGGCTGGTATGGAGCAGATGCCTTACTGCCTTCTACATTCTGGACACTTAACGAATTTAAAAATGGAGCAGGATATTGGTTAGAAATGGCAACCGTTGATACGCTCGATATTTCAAGAGTACCTCTATTAACAAATAATTCCGGGAAACCTAATTTGTTAAATCAAATGGGAGAATATGTTGTAATACCTGATGTAGCTGCTAACAAAAAAAATCTTAAATCACCACCAACTGCGGGAATCCCTAAAATCAATATTGAGAATAATTATAAACTTTCTGTGCCCAAACCATCAGGATTTTATGGGACAGTTTTTTTAAGAAATGAACCGGCACCCACAGGTTCAAAAATATCTGCATGGATAAATGATGTCCTGATTCCACCGGAAATTTCAGTCACCAGTCCTGGTAAATATGATTTGATGCTGCTCAATGGAGATGACCTGCAAACCCCGCAAATTGAAGGTGGCAAACAGAATGCTCAAGTTGTATTTAAAATTAAGACGCCCGATGGTAAAATATTTGTACCAGGTACTAAAGGCACCTGGAAGGAAGGGATAAATCATCGGTTAGATTTGTTTGCTCTTTCAAAGCCTGATAGTTCAACAAATCCAATTAGTATAAAAATCCTGGTGGATGATAGAGTCGCCGGCATGGATATTTTAGATGGTGATCCGATTTCAAATAAGGCGGTTATTTCAGCAATAATTTCCGGAGGCGATCAATCTTTCACCAGCGAGAATGTGCTATTTTTTCTCAATTCAGTGCCATTAGATAAAAGCTTATATTCATATATTCCAAACACAGAGAATTCAGACAGCAGGGGGCGGATCGTTTATTTACCCAACACATTGAATGATGGAGAATATAATTTAAAGGTTGAAGTGGTTGAAACAAGCTTAACTGCAAATAATGTATCAGAAAATTTATCATTTGTCATTAGCAATACACTGAAATTTAAAAAAGTAGTCAATTTTCCAAATCCGATGCAGGATGATACCAAATTCACATATATTTTAATGAATGATGATCCCCCAGATGTATCAATAAAAATTTATACAGTGGCTGGTCGTTTAATCAGAGTAATTGATTCAGCATCAAATCAAATTGGTTACAACGAAACATATTGGGATGGCACAGACGAATTTGGTGACAAAATAGCCAATGGTGTATATTTCTACAAAATAACCGCCAAAGCAGGTTCGGAAAAAATCGAAGTAATAGAGCGACTGGTGGTTATGAGGTGATTTGTTATTTGTGAGTGGTTAGTGGTGAGTAGTTAGTGGTGAGTAGGTGAGTGGTAAATAGTTATTCGGAGTGCATCGCCTTTATGCGATGTTCCCCAAAAAATTGAAATAACAAAATTGTTTTATTTTGGTACAAAATTTTCATGTGCGTACACTTTGAAACAATGACTAAATGGATGAAATCCTATAAATTATTATTAATCTTACGTAACTATTCAGGTATTTATCGAAGGACACAAAAGTGTCCAAAAATAGTACGCTTCTACATACTTCCACTAAAAAGAATGATGCAGTCATCAAGCGGTTTGAGAAGCTCAACAGCAGCAATTTTACTATTAAAGTGATCTTTTCATTTTGTTTTTATTAATGTTACACATCAGTCAACGGAATTATACAGTTTTTCTTTGCAAGTCATGTAAATTTAATTTAATAAATATGTTAATGTTGGTATTATTTTTGTACGGTCTTTATTAAGAATTTTTTTTAATATTATTAGCGCCAAGATATTAGTTAAAATAAAAAAAACAACACCATTTACCAATTCACACCTATATTCAGCAAATAAAACCTTAATAAATAAACGTGATAGATATTAATAATTATACTATCTTAAAAAAATGAAATCATACCGTTTTAAAATCTTCTTTGCTACCTGGTTGCTTTTGTTCTCTCTGCCAATGGAATCAAAAGCCAATGTTACTCAATCAAATCGATCTTTTACAGTTCTTTCAAGCACAAAAAATAACATTACGCTTGAAATAAATATCCCCAAGTTTGAAAAAGAGAGCAAACTATTTAAGGGGAAAGAATTCGATATTCTTAGTATCGCTGATTTCGCGCAAACCTCCATTCCGGGAACCCCACAGCTTCCCGTCAAAGGATACCTGTTTGGAATTCCGTTAGATGGTGTTACTTCATTTGAAATTTTAGAAACAAAATTTAAGACCCTCTCCCCTTTCAATCTATTTTATACACCAAAAATGATTTTTGATCCGGATTTATCAACTCTTCAATCCAATATCATAAAAACAAAACTTGAACCGTTCATAGATCAAACAATCAAAAATTCAAATCAATTTTATCCCCGGAAAATAGTTGAATTGGAAAGTTCCGCATTCATTCGCGAACAACGAGTTGGCAAGCTTACAGTTTTTCCCATTCAATACAACCCGGTTAGCAAAGAAATCCGGCATTATGAATTGGTAAAGCTAAAAATCAATTTTTCAGCAAACACGGAATTGATACGATCCCCACAGCCGGGTAATCGTTTTCCCGAGCCTTTTGAAAAAATGATGAGCAACTCGCTGTTAAATTATGATCTTGCCAAATCATGGCGAGGTAAAACAACTGCCCTTGCAAAGAAATTATTTTCACCAAATCAACTGCCAATGGATCAGGGTGATTGGTATAAAATAGTCGTTGATGAAGATGGGATTTATCGTCTAAATAAAACCGCCCTCACAAATGCCGGTTTAGATGTTTCAGCAATCGATCCTCAAAAAATTAAAATGTATTATCGCGGTGAGGAAATACCGATAAACGTAAATGGTGAAACAGATGGTGTATTTGATGATCCCGATTATGTTGAATTTTATGGTTTTGCCACCAGGA
>JADHVV010000102.1 GCA_016783825.1 Candidatus Zhuqueibacterota bacterium
GTGCCCGAAGGGTGCTTGAATCTTATACCTTGCTTCGCCTTTGCCTTCGCCTCAGCCTTTTCGGTATGAAAGTTAATTGATCTGGGTTAGAAATTCTTTTGCACAAAAAACGAAGATTTGACTTGTAATACTATAAAATTATGTTTGATGGCAGAAATCTTGCTTCAGGTGTTTATTTGATTTTATTTGAGGCGGATAACGTAAAGAGGATTTCCAAAGTTATGCTCGTAAAATAGTTTTTAAAAAAATAAAGGCGCCTCAATCGAGGCGCCTTTTAAATATATTGAGTTTTCTCAGTAAATAAATATGTTGCAACTTACGATCCTTCCAATAAAGATTCTACTTCTTGGATTAGAAAATCCAAATTTGGATGATCAAAGCTAATGTTTGACGCTGGTACACGATTATGTTTAATGTCTGGTAAAATATGCTTATGATATTGTTTCACGATACTGCTCCTGTCTGCGAAGCCAAATTTTATATGCTCCTGCCCAATCACTCCAGTCTAATACCCAATTTTCATCTTCGGGAGCTTCTCCGTTGATGTAAGACTCATAAAATGTTTCTGAAAGCACGCCATATTTGCGCTCATAAGATTCCAAATCTTCCTTAAGTGCATGAATGTCATCTATTATTTCTTGTAGAACCATTTTGATTGTCCTTTCAAAATATTTTATTCTTCATAGTTAAAGTAACAATTGTGAAAATTAAAAGCAACTAAAAAAATAAAATTGGTTTTCAAGCAAAAATATTATACTATTAAAAAAGCGCCCCAACTTGGGACGCTTTACTCATTGATCAACTACTATTATAGTGCTACTTTAATATTTAACTTACTTTTTTTAAATCAGAAAAAATTATTGCTTTTCCGGTATAAATTTATTATATTTCCGCCTCATTTTTCTGCTTTCATATCAAAAAAAAGGTAATAAGGTTTAGGGACTTGGTTAATATTCACGCTATTAAGGTGTAAAAGATAAAAAATAAGGTTTTTTGCTTGATACTGGGTGGGTTGGGGGTATCCGGTAACGAGGATCGAGCATCCGGAATATCTGTGTACCATCAAATTTTAGACATATTCAAAAACTTTTGCACAGTTTAAATTATTTTAATAATAGTAATATAACTGTTCAGGTTTTAATACTTTAGTGCATAAAAAAAGAAATGATCGGTAATACAATATCATGACTCCCAAAAAAGTCGCCATCGACGCAGCCAAAAACGCCGGCAAACTAATCAAGAATAGCCTGGGCACACTTTCCAGTGAAAATATTCAAAATAAAGATGTTTTTGATTTTGTGACCAACGTTGATAAAGAATCGGAACAGCTTATTATTGATTCAATCAGGAAACACTTCCCGGATCATGAAATTCTGGCAGAAGAATCCGGTAAAACCGGTCGCAAACAAGTTTACCGCTGGATCATCGATCCGCTCGACGGAACAACAAATTTTATTCACAGCTACCCCAACAGCGCGGTCTCAATCGCGTTGGAAGAAAATGGGACATTGATACTTGGCGTTATATATGATCCATTCCGGGATGAATTGTTTTATGCAGAAAAAGGGAAGGGCGCATTTCTGAATGATAGACCAATACATGTCTCCAAACGATCAAATTTAAATCAATGTCTTATTGCCACCGGATTTCCTTTCCGAAACAAGGATTTTCTTTCTCTTTATTGGCAGGTTCTTTCAGAAATTTTTTTGAAAGTGAGTGGCATTAGACGAACCGGTTCAGCAGCTTTGGATTTAGCGCATATTGCTTGCGGCAGATTTGACGGCTTTTGGGAACTAAAGTTAAGTCCCTGGGATGTTGCTGCCGGTTCGGTCATCATTCAGGAGGCAGGTGGTAAGATAACAGATTTTGCAGGAGAAAACAATCACGTTTGGACTGGTAATGTCATTGCCTCGAACAACCTGGTTCATGATTTTCTTTTGGAAAAAGTAACAAATGTTTTCCGTGAAAATCCATAACGCACTAAAGTGCAGGCAAAGGCTGAGGCAAAGGCGAAGGAAGAAAAGAAAATTCCTTAATCCTTTAATCTTATACCTTGCTCCGCCTTAGCCTTCGCCTCAGCCTTTGCGTTGTATGAGATAATTGATCTGGATTACAAAAAGCTTTTGCACATTGAAAATCCGACTTCTTTTTGGCGGAAAAAACGAAGACTGAACTGACAACAGAGTAATTCAATTTTGTAATTCGGAACAAATTGTTAAAATAATTTCATATTTAATTTTTCTAATATTCTTGACTTCAGCCCAAAGATTGACTATATTACTAACAAGCACAAAAATAACCGGTTAATGTACATAATTGCATTAATATTTTATGTTTACAATTGTTATGTCATTTTTTACAAATAATTAATTTTTTTCTTGACAAACGAAAAATAATTTTGTATATTGACCAATGCTAATTAACTACTTACCAGTAGTTCTACCTTCCCTTTTTTAGGGTTATGATTGTAATCCCTTTAATGAATTGAAAAGTCACCTGAAATCAAAACGAGGAAAATGATATGCGTGACAAACGTATTAAGTTGATCTATTTTTCTTTAAAGGGGTCAGAGGTAAAAGATTTTGCACTAGGGTGGAAGAAGCTAATCCTTTTTTCATCGATGCTGCTTGTGATTTTGACTTTACTTATTGGAGCAGGGTTTAGTCTTTTCACTGACATTTATGAGAACACGCAGGTAATGTCACTGCAAAAGGTCAATGAAAGTCTGATAACCCAGCTTAGCGTAATGCGTTCTAGTATTGATCAAATAAAATCGCAAGTCAGTAGTCTTGAAGGAGATGATGATGAGCGCAGGATGATCGCAGGTTTACAAGCCGTTGGTGAAGATATGCGTCTCACTGGAAAAGGCGGTCCTGAACCGGATTATCCCGGCGATTTTGATTTGTTTCCAAAAGAAATGCGAGATGAAGTAATTGACACTCGAGACCTCATTGATCAACTAAACAGTAAAATTACACTACTTAAACAAAGCAGAAAAATTGTGAGTGAAACACTCACGAAGAAAGATGATGAAGTTCGACATTTACCGACGATTTACCCGGTAAGCGGAGGGAGAATTACATCATCTTTTGGTTGGCGGATAGATCCTTTTACGGATCAACGGACTCAACATCGTGGTATTGACATAGCTGCACCAAAAGGAACACCTGTTTATGCAACAGCAGATGGAATTGTTGTTAAGGTGATTAAATCCCATAATAAAAAAAGCTATGGAAAATATATTGTTATCGAGCATAGTTATGGCAGAAAAACCGTGTATGCTCACCTTAATAAAATTACAGTTAGAAACGGCACCCATGTAAAAAGATGGGAAAAAATTGGTGAAGTAGGAGATACAGGCAGAGCAGCCGGCGATCATCTTCATTATGAAGTGAGAGTCGCAGACAGGCATGAAAATCCTACTCAATTCTTTTTTCAATAAAGAAGAAAGTAACCTCTAAAGTTATAACCCACCAAATTGAAACTAACTATTAAGTTAATTAGCAAACCCTCTGAATATTCAGGGGGTTTTTTTTATATAAAAATTGTTGCAATTTATCTTAGCATTTTATATATTGCTAATGCTACTTTGTTCTGAGTTTAATTAATAGCCCTTGAGATAAAATTATGCCATCAAAATTACCCTGCCCGCGTTGTGGAGAATTTCGTTTTCACAAATCACACACAAAAACATACCCTGGAAAACTGAAGAGACTATTACTAAGAAGGCGTCCATACCGCTGTCACCAGTGCGGCTATAAAACATGGGTTAAAAGCAGTATTTTAAAACCTAAAAACACCATTAATAATATGCTCATTTATTTCGCGGTTTTTATTGTTGCTATAATCACGGGTATTCTCCTTAAAAATTTTTTATTATAATACATTAAAAAAAGTTGACCGGTTATGAAAAAAATAATATGTAGCTTTTTAATTTTCCTTTTTTGTTTCTCTGCACCACTCCTTGTTGCTCAAGATGGGAGTTGGAAAGATGGTGATCCTGATTTCACTAAAATTGAATCCAATTCTTCGGTTTTAATTGATTCTCTCATCATGTTAGCCCCGATATCGTCATCGGTGAGTCAAGCGCCTGGTTTTCAATTTGTACTTTCCGGGTATGATTGGTCCTGGCCAAATGAGATTTTAATCGAGTCCGCAACAGACATAGACTATCGTGAATTTTTGGGATCAAATTTATACTTAGTGACCGATGCATCCGGCAATAGAGTTGTTGAAGTTGATCCTGATATTCCTGAAGAAGTATGGGAGTTTAAAGGGGCTATCGGAACAGTTCGTCACTTAGAGAAACCTGTTGATTCTTATAGTTATACGGAATTTGAAAGCGGGGAAAGCGTTCGTAAAATTTTGATCACTGACCAGGGAAGGCACAGGGTAATTAAGGTTATTCAGCAAAATAAGGCTATCCAATGGCAGTATGGAGATGAAACGGAAGGGCTTGGGAAAAATCAACTTTCCGACCCCACCGATGCAGTGCCATTACCGGATTCGGGCAAAGTCTTTATTTGTGATAAAGGAAATAACCGGGTTATTCTGGTAAATGAAGCGGATACTTCCATCGTTTGGTCATGGGAGGGTACGACTGGAAATTTGAATAATCCTGTTGACATCGAATTTAATGAAGAAACGAATGAATTGTTAATCACTGATCAGGGCAATCACCGCGTAATAAAAGTAAATATTACAACCGATGTGGTGACCTGGCAATTTGGTGTAACCGGTAATCCTCAAACCGGCGATTTGGGATTAAATTTGCCATCAGATGCCGATTTTTTACTCAACGGAAACGTGCTTATATGTGATTCAAAAAATAACCGTTTGATTGAAGTAAACAATTACGAAAATGTAATTTGGGAATTTCACCAGCCATTAGAAAACTTAAAAGATGCTGACAGGCTAACCCAACCATTGGATGAAGATGACAAAAATAAACACCTGGTTGTAAATGGAAATTTACCAGCGCGTATCGGTTATGTAACAACAAGCTTCATCTCTGAAAAGTTGGATATCGGCAAAGAAGTGAGTTTTGAATCGCTGAATTGGATTGCGCAAACTCAAGATTCGCTCACCTCGATCAGCCTGCAACTACGAACTGAAAATACGTTAGGTGAGCTTGAATCGGCAGATTGGCTGGGGCCAACCGAGCTTGATACTGTTTACTCCCAACCCGGGATGGTAATTCATCCGGCGCATAACGGACATCGATTTTATCAATTTAAAGCAACGCTTTCTACAAATGATCCCCTTTACACGCCTAGTTTAAACGACGTTACCATTAATTATAATTATTTTGACACGGAAATCACCGGTAAAATTATTACGGAAACAATCGGTGACTCTGCTGATTTTATTATCACAAGTTGGAAAACTTTAAAATTTGAAACCATCTTACCCGGTAAATTTGAATATAGGAATAAAATTGAACTCAAAATTACACTGTTAAATGCAGATACAAATGAACCCATAAGAAGTCTTGTCACAGCAAGCAATGTTGACAGCGTTAATGAAAAACCGTTATCCGACATCGAAGAATTAAAACAATTACAACGATTCAAAATTCAAGCGACATTGCAGACCAACAACACGGCGGTTTCTCCAATTTTAAAAAATCTCGAAGTCGATTGGGAGCGGTCAGAGTCAACGCCATCTGAAATATATTTTGTTGATGAAGAGTTAAGCCCGGTAACTCACTACCGGTTTTCAGAAAAGTTAGAAGCCGGTCAACAGCATATTGATCGCGCTATTATTTTTCTTAATGATCCAAATTTAGAGCAAGCTCAAGAGGCTGTAACTATTAATATAAATGCTCTTAAAAGTCTGGATTCTGAAGAAATTAGTCTTAACCGTCAGGCAAGCGGTGGATTTCTTTTACAGCCAAGTATTCCGGGAATTATCATTGATACTGGAATTCCTTATGCCAATGATAAAATACTTGAAGTTTTCGATCGTGATACCTTAGTAATATCTTATACAGACCCGACGAATCCGTTTGATCAATCTAATGACAGTGTTCTCGTTATTCAGGATACGCCCGGAGTGCTTTATTTTGAAAATCAACATCAAGTTCAGATTGATACGATATCCATTGGTGATACAATTTATGTCAGGATTAGCGAAGAATTTGATCGAAATATTTCTCCGGCACAGGACACAATTTATGCAACTGTTTATGATGACAAAACCAATGATACGGAAAAGATTATTCTCGTTGAATTAGAGGACGAAAACCAACCATATTCTTCCGGCGAATTCAGATCACAGCACAAAGCCGGTACCCTGTACCGCTACGGTCTGCCGACATATAATTCCGGTGAATTCAGATCAGAACCCGGGCTTCCCATTGTGCTGAATAAAACGCGATATGGAGATGACGGTCTTTTACAAACAATATCCGGAAGCAAAATAGGTATAAATTACGACGACAGTTTTCTCCAGGCGCCTATTCTGCAGGTTTATGCCGGAACAATCGTGGATACCCTTTGGAATATTGGCGGCGGGGCATTGGATTTTGATATGGCGCCCAATCCATTTTACACCAATCGTCATACTATGATCAAACTTCGCGCATCATCTTCTATCGGGGATTTAACGATCACCAAAATTGAAGTTTATACACTTGCCGGAGAGAAAATAACAGAGATTGACGGAACAACCTTAAGCTTTTATTACAACCCGATTCCAAAAGATCAATTTGGTTTAACCGACAACTGGTGGAATCTACAAAATGCGGACGGCAGCCGTGTCAGTAGTGGCACCTATTTTGTGAAAGTTTTTGGGAAAATTTTAAATTCCGACCAAGTACTTGTCCAGCTTAATAAATTAGTCGTTATAAACTAAGTGGAAGAACAAATGACTAAAAAAATTAGAAAATTCAAAATAAAAAAACTTTTTGTATCAAGTTTCCTTCTTTTAAATTCGATTTTTACTTTGCTTTGTATATTTGGATTTGTAACTACTTCTTATTCACAAGCAAGCAATGGCATCGGTAAATACGGCGCGTCATTCTTACAAATCGCTAATTCCGCGCGCCAGGTTGGTTTGGGGGAAGCATTTACAGGACTGGCTGACGACATTAATTTTCTGCAATACAATATTGGCGCACTGGGGCTGGTAGAAAAAGCAACCATAGGTTTGAGTTACCATTCATGGATCAAAGATACCCAGCAGGGCGCAGTGGGATTTGCAGCTGCTACCGATTATGGTAAATTTGGTTTCAGCCTGGTTTATTTCAATGAAGGAGAAATTACCGAATTTGATGAAAACTTCCAAGAGACGGGTTCAATCATCGGCAGTAACGATATCGCGATGACTTTAGGTGTTGGTTACCCAAAAAATATTTTTGGTTTGAATATTTCTTTTGGCGGTGCATTTAAAATTGTGCGTCAAAATTTAGCAGATCAATCTGCAACCGCGTTAGGTTTAGACCTGGGTTTCCTGATAAAATACAAGCACATCTCATACGGCGCAACTATTCAAAACTTCACCATTACAAAACTTAAATTTATTGAAAAAGAAGATCCCCTGCCGGAAACCTACCGTGGCGGTGTCGGTTTCAACTATAAAGTCAGGGATAATATAAAAATTAATTTAGCCGCTGATGTTGCCTGGCTCATGGATCAAAAGCTCAAATCATATTGTGGTGCGGAAGTTGTTTTTAATAAAATTATTGCAGTTCGCGGCGGTTATAAATTTCATGATTTTGATGCCAATCGTTGGGGCGCAGGAACAGGCGTGATAATTCCTGTGGAGGCTTTAGGCAATTCTTATGTTAAGGTTGATTATGCATACAGTCCGTTAGCTGCTTTTGAAGGATCCACGCATCGTTTCTCCCTCATAATTGAATTCGACACAATGGAGAAAAAACCCACTGCCGCTGATATTCTTAGCGAAGAAGAAAGAAAAAAATTTGATGCTCTGGCTGAACAATTAAGGCTTGAAGTTGAAGCAGCAGAAAAAGCTCGTCTTGCTGCCCAGGAAGCAGAAAAGCGCACCAAAGAGTTGGAAGCAGAAATGGCGCGCAGGTTAGCCCGTATCAAAGCGATTGCCGATAGCAGCCAAGGGAAAATAGTTGTGCATCCTACATCTACTATGGATAGTATCCGGTTCACCATGCGTATTAATTTTGATTTTGATCGCGCCAACATTCGTGCGGATGAATTTGAAACCATGCAACGCGTTGGGGAAATTTTGAACACCTATCCCGAAAATAAAGTTCAGCTTGCCGGGCACACATGTTTTATCGGCACCGAAGAATACAATATCAGGCTTTCCCACAGACGTGTCGATAGCGTGATGACTTTTTTAACCGCCAAAGAAAGTGTAAAGCTTGATCGATTTTTCTACCCGGTTGGCTATGGAAAACAGAAACCGGTAGCCAGCAACGATACACCTGAAGGGCGTTCCATGAATCGACGCGTCGATTTTACCATCTTCACAAAAACCGACACACCACCAGTGCCGGAAGGTTCCGCAATCAAATCCATTGAAATCGCTGAAAACAATACAGTAAAAATAATTTGCAACGGCAAAGTGGCAAATTATAAAGATAGATTTTTATCCAATCCGGATAGAATTGTAATTGATTTCCCTAATATTTTTCTGCTCCCGGAACAAAAAACCTTCAAATTTTCCAATGACCTGTTTTTAAGAGCCCGGCTCGGTTATCATAAAGAAGAAAAATATACCCGTGTTGTTTTGGATTTGAAAGCGCCACTGCAATACCAGGTTGCTGCAAAGGATAATATTATTTATGTGAGTGTGAAGTAACTCAACAATAATTTTCCAATTTTAATACCAGGCACAAAGCTAAAAAATAAAATGAAAAAATTGCTAACATTTAGAATGTAGGTAATAGTTCACCCCTTCTGTTGTTCCTTCTTTTGATCTCAAAACAAGTTGAAAATCCCGATTTATCGGGGGATTAACGATTTAAGATTTTAGAAGTATTGTTGATTTGTATGAGTTCACTTAACGCCGGTCAATGTGGCATTATTATCACTTAATTCCATTTTGCTATCAAACAGTGGATTCCCGCTAAAAAAATGCGGGAATGACAAATATGGACGGACTTCAATGAACTCTTGCGTTGATTTAATGATTTCTGTTTTTTTATACCCCATTCCTTCATAAATCAAAAATCGTTAATCTTTATTCGTAAATCATTTTTTGTTCATATAACAATAAAAAATAAAAAGGGAGATAAAAAAATATGAATAAACTTAAAGCCAACCTTATAATTTTATTTCTTCTATTGCTTTCAATTTCTACGAATGTCTTTTCCTCCAACCAGGATAATTTCGATGTTATCTACTATGAGATTGATATCTTAGTAGATCCACCGTCTCAAGTTATCGATGGTTCAGTACATGTTCAAGCGCTTGCCCTGATCGATGGGTTAAATCAATTAACCCTGGATTTGCAAAATAACATGATGGTATCAAATGTAACCGGGAACGCTGCTGGGTTTACCCATGCCAATAACCTGGTTATCATCGACCTGGATCGTCCTT
The DNA here is from genome assembly GCA_016783825.1 of Candidatus Zhuqueibacterota bacterium. Lineage (GTDB taxonomy): Bacteria > Zhuqueibacterota > Zhuqueibacteria > Thermofontimicrobiales > Thermofontimicrobiaceae > Nigeripontimicrobium. Next base: position 9,528 of record JADHVV010000102.1, read on the forward strand.
ACAACCAGGAAGAAATGATCTCGATAACAGTTTTTTATAATGGCGTGCCTGCAGAAGTTGGCAGCTTTGATCCCATGACTTTTTTCTACAGTGTTAGCGGTGTTACAGTTTCGTCGGAAAGTTGTCCTTTTTACGCCCGTTACTGGTGGCCCTGTAAAGACCGCCCGGATGATAAGCCGCAGACAATGGATATTAAGATAACTGTTCCATCAAACTTAACTGTTGCGTCTAATGGCGCTTTGGTTAATGTTGAGAATAATGACGATGCTAGCAAAACCTTTCATTGGGAAGTAAGAAATCCGATTGCCACTTATTTGGTTGCCTTCTCTGCTTCAAATTATCAAATCATACGCGATGAATATATAAATACCCGGCAAGACACACTGACAATCATGAGTTTTGCTTTTCAAGAGGATTACAATGATGCGCGCATTGATTTCGATAATATTAAAGACATGATCAGAATTCTGGAATCGTATTATGGTGAATACCCATATATGAATGAAAAATATGGTATTGCTGAATACATGGGTTATTGGGGAGGTATGGAATACCAGACTTTAACGTGTGTTAAGCCATATTCCATCACCGGGACACATGCTTATGATGACCTGTTTGTTCACGAATTAGCCCATCAATGGTGGGGAGATTGTGTGTCGCCAAAAGATTTTCACCATACATGGATCAGCGAAGGTTTTGCCGTGTTTTCCGAAGCGCTCTATTTTGGTCATTTGGAAGGACAGGAAAAATACAATGATTACATGAACAATGAAAACAGCGCCTTAAATATAAAAGGCAGAATGTATCGCGATAATGTTACTGATCCCGATGAGGTTTACGGGCGTATCGTTTACAATAAAGGCGCCTGGGTTCTTCACATGCTGCGTCATGTTGTTGGCGAAGATAATTTTTGGTCCGGTTTGTTTGAATATTTTGACCGGCATAAATACAGCTCTGCTGCGACTGAAGATTTACAGCATGCATTTGAAACCGTTACCGGGGATTCGCTGGGCTGGTTTTTTCACCAATGGGTTTATGAACAGAATTATCCTGTATATGCTTATGGCTGGCAGGAAGAACCGATCACCGGCAACTATGTGATAAAAGTATTTATTGACCAGGTTCAAACAGAAACGCCGTTGTTTAAAATGCCGGTTGATTTAACGCTCGTATCCGAAAATCGCGACACAACGATCACAGTTATGGTTGAAGATAGCAGCCAATCATTTATATTTGCCCCGGACGATCTTCTCACCGATGTAATCATTGACAAAAATAACTGGATCCTTAAAGAAGCAACCCAATTTTCTTCGCCGCAAATTCGTTATGTTTCTCACCACGTTAATGACAGCACTGCCAATGACAATGGATTAGCCGAACCGGGCGAAACTGTCCGACTGGTAGTCAGGTTGAAAAATTGGGGATTGACATCTTATCGTGTAAAAGTCAGGTTAAGTTCTGATGACAGCGATCTTTTAATTCCCGATCAAACGGCTGAAGTTTCCTATCTCGGAGATGAAGGTTTCGACCATTTAGCAACAGAAATACTAACCTCTTTTACCTTTTCTGTAGATGCACAAGCGGTTGGACATTTGAGTACGCTGAAGCTTGAAATCACTGACGATTCTGATTATACGGCGATTGACAGCTTTGACATCAAAATCGGAAATCCATCGGTACTGCTGGTGGATGACGATGAAGGCGCCGATTACCAAATATATTTTCACCAGTCAATATATTTGGCAAAAATTTATAACAATAGCTGGGAGGTTTCAACCGAGGGATGTCCCTCTTACGCCAATGTGTTGCATAACTATCATACAGTAATCTGGTTCACCGGGGATGACAGAAAAACCAGTCTCACCAGCGAGGAGCAATCTGCTATAGCTGAGTTTTTAGACAATGGCGGCAACCTGCTGCTCACCGGACAGAATATTGGTTACGACCTGATTGTTGATGGCACACCCGGGGATTCATCTTTTTTTGCCAACTACCTTCATGCAGAATTAATCGCTGATAGTGTTCAGGCAACAATGATTATAGGTGTTCCTTCTGATCCCATTTCAGACAGATTATTTCTTAATATCGATGCCAGGGTTGGCGGCGCCGGGAACCAAACTGCACCCAGCGCTGTTGGGCCAATAAATGGTGCGCAAACATTCCTGAAATATCTCCCCAGTCAATCTTCTGCCGGCATTCGCTTTAAAGATGAGACCAATGGCTGCCGCCTGGTCTATTTGCCGTTTGGCTACGAGGGCATAGCCGGACCTTATAAAGACAGCGCAGAAAATTTTTTAAACCGGATTTTCAACTGGTTCAGCCGCGAAACCAATGTAAAAAAACCGGCATCAATTTCAACTCCGGAGAAATACTTATTAGAACAAAATTATCCCAATCCTTTTAACCCAATTACAAAAATAAAATTTCATTTGCCAAAGGAGGGTTTTATCTCCTTAAGCATTTATAATTTGATGGGACAGAAAATTAAAAATCTTGTTGAAAAAAAATTACCCTTCGGGATTTACGAAAAAATTTGGGATGGAACAAATTCTGCCGGCAAAAAAGTTGCCTCGGGAATTTATATTTATAAATTAAAGACTGGTTCATATTCGTGTTCAAAAAAACTAATACTGACGAAATAGTGCTTGAACAAAATTTACAAAATTTGCATGTATTCAAAAACCATCATTTTTTAAATAGTGCCTGAACAAAAACCAATCGAATTCAAATATACAGGTCATTGCGAGGAGCGGGGCGACGAAGCAATCCCTTGTTTTTAAAGAGATTGCTCAAAAATACCGGGTTCTCGTTTAAGCACTAATTATTTTATCACTATCATTTTGACCTTTACTTTTCAATCAAAACTTTAAACGGAGAAAAACTCATGAAAAGAATTTTGTTAGCAGCCACTGCATTATGTCTGGTTGCATTTAATGCTTACTCACAAACCCTGTTATTTGAAGATAATTTCGATGCCTACACAGCCGGAGAGTTTTTAGCGCAACAATCGGAAAATTGGACAACCTGGTCAGATGCGCCTGGGGGGGATGAAGATGCGCTTATTTCAACAGAGCAATTTTTAAGCGCTCCCAATTCATTATTGATTAAAGGAAGTTCAGATGTTGTATTACTTCTCGATGATAGAACGGAAAAAAATACGTACTAAAATTTAATATTTTTGTGGAAGCCGGATTTGGCGGTTACTACAATCTTCTCCATAAATATGATGTTGGCGGCGCAAATAGTGAATGGGCTTTGGAAGTCTTTTTCTCCCAGGATGGGACTGGCTTCATTAATGCCGGTGGTTCAAATTCAGCAACCTTTACTTATACACAAAATACGTGGATTGAATGTTATCATGTTGTTGACTTGGAAGGCGATAATGGCGTTATTCTCATTGGCGGACAGTCCGTCCATGTCTGGCAGTGGAGTTTAACAGCAGGTGGCGATCCGGGTGAAAAACAATTAGCTGCCCTGGACTTATGGGCAGGCGCGCCATCCGGTGAGACGCCGAAATATTATATTGATGATTTAAGCTTCACCGGTTTATACACAATTTTTGAACATGATATTGCCACTCGCCAAATATATGGCGAAACTTCTTTTAATGTGGGCGATTCATACTTGCCAAGCGCACTAATAAAAAATGAAGGTCTCAATAGCGAAAGCTTTGATGTTACTTGTGAAATTGTTGATTTTGAAAACACACCATTGTATTCCAACACCCAAACAGTAGCGGTATTGGATGAACGGTCTTCACAAACCGTAAATTTTGATCCCTATGTTTTGAATACAGCCGATGATCTCCTTTAATACTAGCGAAGACAGTTCGGTTATCCATCTCAATTTTTCAAAAAGTTCCAATTGGAATAGCGAGCACTGCGAACTGGTCGCTTTTTTGCAGGATCCTTCCACAAAAAAAATTTTGCAAGCGGACAAGATCAAACTTAGCGATCTTGCCCCAGTCAGCGTAAGACAAAGGGATAATTCAACCATTCCTGAGACAACAGCATTGATGAATAATTACCCTAATCCGTTCAATGCCAATACAACAATCAGTTATCAACTATCCGAGGATAGTTTTGTTGAATTAGCCATCTACACAATTCTCGGACAAAAAATAGAGACACTCGTTTCCGAACGACAAAACGCGGGAATTCATAACGCACTAAAGTGCAGGCGAAGGCTGAGGCGAAGGCGAAGGAAAAAAAAGAATGTCCTTAATCCCTGTGCCCGAAGGGTGCTTGAATCTTATACCTTGCTTCGCCTTTGCCTGCGCCTCAGCCTTTTCGGTATGAAAGTTAATTGATCTGGGTTAGAAATTCTTTTGCACAAAAAACGAAGATTTGACTTGTAATACTATAAAATTGATTGGAACGGCAACGCTCTCCCCAGTGGTGTTTATCTCTACCAATTTTCTGCAAAAAATCCTAAACAAACAGGGCAAAGTTTTGTACAGACGAAAAAACTTATTTTGCTGAAATGATCTTTTTCATTTCTAATCTCGGCTAAAACGAAGTTGGTTTTAAAAACTCCCCACACGGATCAAAAACCCACACGGAAAAATTTAGTGAGGGTTTTTGATCTGTGGGATATTTCAAGATGTAGCCCTGTTAATTGAATCGTCATAATTTCTTCTGATTAAAAGAAACTTTCCTTTTTGTTTTACGAATAATTAGTGTCTGAACGAAAACCCCTAATTCTGATAATTTTTTGTCATTGCGAGGAGCGAAGCGACGAAGCAATCCCATCAATAAGCGCTTAATAATCAAGAGATTGCTTCGCTCCTTCGTCGCTCGCAATGACAGGCGCTTTTTTAAATTTTGCTAGTTTTCGTTCAAGCACTAATTATCAAATAATCCCGAGGGCAAGATGCCTTCTTGCACTACAAAACAACTCAACCAAAGAGGAAGCTATGAAAAAACTCAGACTATCATTATTATTCGTTTTATTGTTTGGCACAATCGCTTATCCGCAAATAAAACAATCAACGCCTACCCCTCCAATTAAATTAAAAACCAAGTCCCAACAAACCGCGCTCACCAAAGCCGGAAAACAAATTCAAAATTTTGGAATCGCCAAAAACTTTAACGGATTTGATTCAACGCTGGCTTTTCAATTTCAATACGTGTTGGATTCAGTGCTCGTAGCCAATAATATTGTTGGCGCGTCTGTAGCCATCAACATGCCGGAAAAAGGAACCTGGCTGGGGGTTAGTGGAATGTCCGATCCGGTAGCCGGAGATTCAATCAGACCGGATATGCTTTTTGATATTGGAAGTAACACAAAAACTTTTGTCGCTGCACTCATTCTGAAATTAGTCGATGACGGGCTGCTAACGCTTGAAGATCAACTTTACCAGTGGCTGCCAAGTTTTCCCAATATTGACAGCACAGCCACCATTCGCCATTTACTAAATCATACCAGTGGCATCAGTGATTACTTGAACGAGAATCCAGCCGCCGTTGAAACACTTTTTGTTGACTTAGACAGATTTTGGTCCCCGGAATATTCATTGACTTATAGTATTACCAGTTGAATCTTTGTTTTTTGTGCAAAAGAATTTCTAACCCAGATCAATTAACTTTCATACCGAAAAGGCTGAGGCAAAGGCAAAGGCGAAGCAAGGTATAAAATTCAAGGATTAAGTATATTCTTTTTTTCCTTCGCCTTTGCCTCTGCCTTTGCCTGCACTTTAGTGCGCTGGGTACTTGCACCAAATTTTCCCAAAGGCACAAATTGGAGTTATTGCAATACCGGTTACCTGTTAGCCGGAATGATCATCAAATCTGTTACCGGTTCGGAAAAAGTAGCGCCTGTCCTTAGACAACGAATTTTAGATCCATTAAATTTGAACAGCACATTTCTGGATATTGAAGAAAATTTAATTGGCGAGTTAGCACATGGTTGGATACATAATAGTGAAACAGGAGAATGGTTAGATGTTTCAGGACTTCCCCGGACTGCTCTTTATAGCTGCATGTACACGGCCGGAGCCATGTTATCAACCACAGAAAATATGGTAAGATGGGTGAGATCACTTTATCGCGGGGAGGTTTTCAGCCAGGAATCTCTCAACGAAATGTTTTCCATTGTAGAATTCTCAAATCCGACAATTCTCGGTTATGGTCTTGGAACCATGAAACGTGTATGGTTAGGCGAACAGGCGTGGTCGCACGGAGGCGATACTTTTAGTTTTGGTTCCCAGGCAGCCTATTTCCCGGGAAGAGATGTGTCCATTATCGTGTTGGTCAACCAGAGGAACTACCCTTACCAGGATTTTTACAATATGATTACTGAACAACTTTTCAAACAAGTTGCCAACTATTATTTGTACCCGCACGATATAACCCATCTTTATAATTTGAAAGTGACTTCCACATTCATTCGCCCACTTGCTGACACTTTAAAAATAACGGCGATGCTCAACAACCCGGACAATCCCAGCGCACTAAAGTGCAGGCGAAGGCTGAGGCAAAGGCGAAGGAAAAAATCTTAAACCTTTAATCTTCTACCTTGCTCCGCCTTAGCCTTCGCCTCAGCCTTTTCGTTGTAATAGTAATTGATCTTTATTAAAA
>JADHVV010000103.1 GCA_016783825.1 Candidatus Zhuqueibacterota bacterium
CTTACATCAAAAAGGCTGAGGCGAAGGCTAAGGCGGAGTAAGGTATAAGATTAAAGCACCCTTCGGGCACAGGGATTAAGAATTTTTTTTCCTTCGCCTTTGCCTCAGCCTTCGCCTGCACTTTAGTGCGCTAGGTTTTCCCCAGGGCTGTTCAATTCTAAAAAATAATTGAGTGATGTCCTGTCATTCCGGCTGGAGCGAAGCGGAATGCCGGAATCTTGTAGCTGAAATCAGGAGATTCCGGCTAAAAACATGCCGGAATGACAGCTTTTAACAAAATAACATTAGAATTGAACAGCCCTGATGTTTTCCCTTGGGTGAAAACATCATCTCCAATTCCCCGGGCGCACCAAAACTCACCATCGTTATAGGTTTCAAATTTTATTAACATTGCTGTATTCTCAATTTGATCTTTATTAGTTAGCTGTTGTTATTTTTTATGCAAAAATAGTACAAAAATGTCAAGCTAAAAATATTCTATTTGATTGTGCTTCAATTACAAATTAAGGATATACGAAAGAGCAACTTTGCTAAACCTTCAAGGTTTAGAAAAGTTCTTACCAATAATTTTCTGCCCACAGCAAACAAAATCCCTAAAAAGTTCTTGCAATTTGCCATTGATTTCTTTATTTTTACACAGATTCATTCGTAGCCGATCACAAGGCTAAAATCAATAAGCAAATTAGCCCATCCGCCAGCGGAAACAGGTCACAGAATAAAAATTAATGTAACGATATTCTTCCGTGGGATTTCTTTTGCTGTTGGAGAAAATTTTTATATTTTTTTCCTGCTACTGCAACTGCAACTTTTTGAATAATACTGTTTAATTAATTTTTATACTTTTGTAAAAAAAACGATCGGTAATAATATAATAACACGAGGTATTATTTTTTGAAACTGCAACATTCCATCACAATTCTATTCGGTCTGGTTCTTTTAATAAACTGCGCCTCACAAAGGCGGCCGGGAGGTGGCCCAGAAGATAAAACGCCTCCATCAATCATAAGGATAACACCAAATCCGGGCGCAACTAATGTCCCAACTGATACTAAAATTGAAATTCTTTTCAGCGAGCGTATGATTAAAAATACAGTCAACGACGCGATTTTTATTTCTCCCTGGCCTGCCGATGAAATATTCTATAAATGGAAAGGGAAAAAACTGAAAATAGAATTTTCTGATACATTAAAAACAGACAGGACTTATGTTCTCACAATCGGCGCCAAATCCAGCGATCTGCGTAATAACAAGATGAAGGATTCATTTTCCCTGGCATTTTCGACCGGTAATAAAATTGATGAAGGGCATATTGGCGGTAATGTTTATAGTCAAACCAATGTTGAAGGTACGCTTGTCTGCGCTTATTCGCTGGATGACAATCAAAATCCCGATCCCAGCCAGGTGTTAGCTGATTATTATACGCAATCAAATGAGTTGGGTGGATATAATTTGATGTACATAGCACCAGGGAATTACAGGTTGTTCGCCATCAATGACAGGGATCAGAACAGAAAATATACCCGGGGTGTGGATGGTATCGGAATCACAAACTTTGATGTGCTGCTTACTGCCGAGGAAAAAACAATCAGCAAGATAAATTTTCAAATGTCGATTGAAGATACGGTTCTGCTTTTTGTAAAATCTGCATACTCGATTGATCAATCAAAAATTGCGGTTCGATTTAGCGAACCAGTGAAAAAGTTTGACTATAAATCGCCACAAAACTATTTTACTATTACCCAGGAAAACGACTCCACTAAAAGTCTTGGAATTTTATCCTGTTACATGGATTCACGAGATCCAGCCACATTTTTTTTCAACACAGAGAACCAACAACCATTCGCATATAATTTTGAAACCAAAGATTTATTCGATAAAGCGGGGAATGGATTGGACACAAATTTTGGTTCAGTCTTATTTGATGGCAGCGCTGCCCCCGATACAGTCAAACCTGTCATCACCTTTAAATCCATAAATGACAGCACAAGAGGCATTAAAATAGATTCGACATTACAATTTGTTTTTTCAGAGCCAATACAACAGGAACCATTTGAACACAATTTTAATTTTCTGGAGAATGATACGACTTCTGTTGCTGGTACGTTTTCCTGGATAAATCCGGCAACTGTAAAATTTTTCCCTGACAGTTCCCTGAACTATCTAACCGATTACACAATTAAAATCCCTATAGATTCAATAAGCGATATTGCCGGTAATTTCTTGGATGATAGTTTAAACACAATTCATTTCAGAACATTGTCTCAGGATACACTTACAGCAATCAGTGGTAAAATCAATGATCAGAATCCTGATGGAAAAGGCAGAATATTTTTAACTGCAAAAAGCCCAAAAAATTCCTATGCAACATCTCTAAATAAATCCGGCGATTATTTGTTTGATAATATTTTCCCCGGGATTTATACAATTAGCGCTTTTCGGGATGCGGACAGTAATAGTGTTTACAGCTTTGGTAAAGCAGTTCCATTTGTTGCAGCGGAGCGATTTATTTTTTATGCCGATTCAATTAAAGTTCGTTCCCGCTGGCCTAATGAAGGGAATGATATTATTTTGGAATAAATTTCATGATTTTCAGCCACAGAGACTCGGAGACACAGAGTTTATAATTTTTTCTCCGTGACTCTGTGTCTCTGTGGCAATTTTTTATCTGAATAGTTACGATATTTCTAACATAAACCTTAAATTTTAATAGGAGCAAAAATGTCCAAATTGCACTATCAAAACGAAAAACTATTTTGCGAAGAAACCGAGATCAAAAATTTAACTGAAAAATATGGCACCCCGCTTTACGTTTACAGCAAAAATATGATAAAGAATAAATTTAAAACGACGGATGAAGCATTTTCATCAGTAGATCACACAATTTGTTTTGCAATGAAAGCAAACTCAAATATGGAAATCTTGAAATTGATGGCATCCATGGGCGCCGGCGGGGATGTTGTATCCGGCGGTGAATTGTATTTAGCTTTGAAAGCTGGGATTCCTGCCAATAAAATTGTTTATGCCAGCGTTGGAAAAACTGACGAAGAAATTAAATTTGGTATCGAGAGCGGCATTTTGGCTTTTAATGTTGAATCTGAACCCGAGTTGGAAGTGGTCAATCAAATTGCTTTGCAAATGGGCAAAAAAGCGCCGGTGGCTATCCGCATCAATCCGAATATCGATGTGCACGGTCATCCCTACATTTCCACCGGAAAATCGATTAACAAATTTGGCATTGACATTGATTTTGCATTCGATGTTTTTCTGAAAGCGCATAAAATGGAAGGTATAAATATTGTTGGCGTTCATTGCCACATCGGTTCACAAATTTTGGATACGGAATATTTTGCTGCCAGCGCTAAAAAATTGTTCGATTTTGTGACCAGGCTGACAGAAGCAGGGATAGAAGTTGAGCATATTGATATTGGCGGAGGTTTGGGAGTTCATTATCCTGACGTGATCCCTGATTATGCTGAAGAACAAAAGGGTGTGCCGCCTCCTTCCGAATTGTCAAAAAAAGTGCTGGAAATTCTTAAACCGTTGAACAAGGAAATTATTTTTGAGCCAGGCAGATCCATCATCGGTGAAGCTGCTGCATTGATCACCAAAGTGCTTTATGTGAAACGTTCACGCGACACAAAATTTATCGTTGTTGATGCAGGAATGAATGACCTGATCCGTCCCTGTCTTTACGAAGCATATCACCAAATTGTCCCGCTCAACAAAATTGAAGGTGAACTGGAAAAAGCAGACGTTGTTGGGCCAATTTGTGAAACCGGTGATTTTCTTGCCAAAGGAAGAATGTTACCTGATGTAAAACGAGGCGATTACCTGGCTGTAATGACAACAGGCGCTTACGGTTACTCACTGGCTTGTAATTACAACTCACGCCCCCGGGCTGCCGAGGTTTGGATTAATGGCGAAAATGACGAATTGATTCGGGAAAGGGAGAAGGTTGAGGATTGGGTTTAATTGGTGAGTGGTTATTGGTTAGTGGTGAGTAGTGATTGGTGAGTGGTCGGTTGGGGATTCTTTCGTATCTCAAAAACCGCCCACACGGATCAAAAACTCACGCGGAATAAAGTAAAGAAAAAAATCCGTGTGGGTTTTTGATCCGTGTGGGAAAAAACGAATAATCGGTTAATAATACTTAAACTAATAGAGACTTTCATCAAATGCTAAAATTCACAAAAATAAGCGCCACAGGGAACGACTTCATATTATTTGATAACCGGGACAAAAAACTCATCGGCAAAAAACACAACTTTTATAAAAAAATATGCCAAAGGCGATTTTCGGTTGGCGCTGATGGAATATTAAAGATCGAAGACAGCAAAAAGTTCGATTTCTCTTTGAAATATTATAACTCCGACGGTCGTGTCGGTGAAATGTGCGGCAATGGCGCCCGGGCTGCTGCATATTATGCTTTCACAAACAATATAGCGCCGGCTGACATGACGTTTGAAGTTTTAGGGGTGCCGTATCAGGCTTCAGTATATGACAGAATTATAAAATTATTCATGCCGCCGCCGGTTGAAATTAGAGAATATCCGGGTGTTTTAGAAGAAGAAAATTTTGAGGAAGGCGGCTATTTAAATGTGGGCGTTCCCCATTATGTTGTTTTTGTTCCCAATGTAAATTCTGTTGACGTAGAACGGCTTGGCAGGAAGTATCGACACCACAAATATTTTCAGCCCTGGGGGACAAACGTAAATTTTGTTCACTTTTCCAATATAAATGAAATTCACATTCGCACCTACGAGCGCGGTGTGGAAGAAGAAACGCTTGCCTGTGGTACCGGCACGATCTCGTCAGCGATATTAGCGCATAAACAAAAAAAAATTAAAATACCCATGAAAGTTCAAACACAAGGCGGGCTGCTGAATGTTTATTTTGATGACGAATTTTCAGAGATAGAACTCGAAGGAACGGTAAATATTATCTATTCCGGGGAATTAATGCAACATTATTATTACTAATGGACGTGAATTAATTAAGCTGATCAAGTGCACCGATCTAAATCTTGCAAAAACAGTGCTTGAAAAAATACTACTGGCCAATCTATTTAATTCACAGTCCTAAACTTGAAATATGGTTCAATCTATGAGTGAAAACATATTAAAACGACTGCTCATCGGAATTTCGTTAGGGCTGCTGACAGCAGCGCTTGTAATTTTATTTACTGAAATTCTGTTTCCAACTGTTTTTAATAATTTTGAATTTCAAACGTTAGATTTGCGGTACGCCAACAAGATAAATAAATTAGAGCAGGCTCGGGATGGCGGGAAAATTGAAGAAATTATTATCGTTGATATTGATAACCGCAGCTTGAATGAATTAGGCAGGTTTCACCAATGGCCCCGCGATTACTATGCCAAGATCACGAACTATTTAGTTGAATCCGGAGCGCTGGCAATTGGATTTGACATTCTTTTTATGGAACGAGACACAAACCGGGTTGTAGACTCTTTGTTTGTTCTTTCCACCCGCGACGCTCAAAATGTTTTTCATGCGCTCTCTTTTTCAAAAGCTGAGCCGGATGCCTTTTTGTATAAAATGGACCAGCCTCCTGAAGGATTGAAATTTGAAGATTATTCTTATTTTTTTCCTCCTGATGTTCAAAATAGTTTTCCGGCTGCCGAACGTTTCGATGGTAAATTCATCGACCTGTATAATGCTTCACAAAAATTAGGTTTCGCAAATTATCAACCGGACGATGACAGTGTTATTCGTAAAATGCCATTATTTATGAATTTTGCTAATAAGCTATATCCATCACTCCCGTTTGCCATAGTTTTGTATCTCCTTAATATTCAACAGGAGCAAATTTCTATTTTACCGGACAAGCTCGTGCAGCTCAAAATTCCATCAAAAGAGGGAACCTCCTTCATAAATATTCCTATTGAAGAAAAAGGACAAATGTTCATCAATTACAGCGGCACTTTCCAGACCTTCCGCTACGTGTCATTTTACGATGTTTTTACCCGCAGAGTGCCGGCAGAATTTTTTACCGATAAAATTGTTTTGATCGGCGCGTCAGCCCCGGGATTGGAAGACATTCGCCCTGTTCCCTTTCAGCAAGCTTTTCCCGGGGTGGAGATTCACGCAAACATAATATATAATATTCTTAACAAGGACTTCATTCATCGGAAATCAAAACTCATAGATTATTTAATTGTAATCCTTTTATGTTTGATCATCGCTATCATTTCTTCTTTTGGCAAGATGTGGATTAGCGTCCCGGTTCTTATAATTATTGCCACCGGTTTTATTTATTCCACTTTTTATTCTTTTACTAATAATAATTTATGGATTGAAAATATTCGACCAATTATCGGCATTGTGTTTAGCCTGGTGGCGGTGCTTGGTTATAAATATTTTAGCGAGGTGAAAGATAAAAAACGAATCAAATCGATGTTCCAAAATTACCTCTCTCCGTCGGTTGTTAATAAATTACTGCATGATCCAAATATGCTTAAGTTGGGCGGCGAACGAAAAATCGCCACTTCGTTTTTTTCTGATATTAAAAGCTTTACCTCATTATCAGAAAATTTGCGACCGGAAGAACTGGTTACCTATCTGAACGAATATCTTTCTGCCATGACAGACGTTGTTTTAAAATATAACGGCTATCTTGATAAGTACGAAGGTGATGCCATTGTTGCAGTGTTTGGCATCCCGGTGGAACAGCGTGATCATGCGTTAAGAGCCTGCTTCGCTGCGATAGATATGCAGAATCGTTTGGTGAAACTTCGTAAACGGTGGAAAAAACAAGGCAAACCTTTATTCGAAACAAGAATTGGTATTAACTCCGGTCCCATGATCGCCGGTAACATTGGTGGCGCTAACCGGTTTGATTATACAGCTATTGGCGACAGTGTTAACCTTGCTTCACGGTTAGAAGGCGCGAATAAAATATACGAAACTTCTATTATGATCAGTGAAGCGACTTTCAGCGCTATTTACAAACATATTTGGTGCCGGGAATTGGATTTCATCCGCGTAAAAGGAAAAGCAAAACCGGTTCGTATTTATGAAATTATTGACAGGAAGAAAAATGAGCTGGGCAACGTACAAAAAGCCTATCTCGAATGTTATCATAAAGGTTTGGAGCGTTATCGGAACTGTGAAATATCGGAAGCACAAAATTATTTTCTGAAAGCCTTGGAGATATACCCGGATGATGGTCCCTCCATTGAGTTCCTTGGCCGCTGCAAATTTTTCACAGAAAATCCGTTGCCTGAAAAGTGGGATGGCGTTTTTGATATGACAACCAAATGAGAAATTTTCATGAATCCACATTATATAATAGATGGCTATAATTTGATTCACAAAATCCCCAAATTTAAAAATGCGATGGAACTAAGTTTGGAACACTCAAGGAACAGGCTCATTTCTTTTTTAAAAGCGTACCAATCATCAAAAAATATTAACATCACTTTAGTATTTGATGGAGATAATGTTGGTTATACCGGCGCCACAGATCTATCGACCAAACGATTAAAGATAATCTATTCCCATTCACCGGAAAAAGCCGATCCGCTAATTAAACGGCTCATTGTAAAAGTGAAAAACAAAAAATCATTGACTCTCATTTCTGCGGACAATGATTTGATCAATTTTTGTAAATCCCAGGGAGCACATGTCCTTTCACCGGAAATGTTTTTTTACCAGGCAAGCAAACATCCAAAGCAGGAGCAAATGGATCAAAAATACAATCAAGCAATTTCTCCTGGTGAATTAGATGAATGGATGAAAATTTTTGAAGAGAGGTAAATGTTAACCAGGTGTCGGTGAAGATAATGTGAAATAAATCAGCCAGCCGGCTGATGAGCAGCCAACGGATACAAATTAATGTCTGAACGAAAACACCTGATTTTAGTAATTTTCTGTCATTGCGAGGAGCGAAGCGACGAAGCAATTCCATCAATAAGCGCTTAATAATCAAGAGATTGCACCCTTCGGGCATTAAAACTTCGCTCCTTCGTCGCTCGCAATGACAGGCGCTTTTTAAATTTTCGATAGTTTTCGTTCAGGCATTAATTACAGCTTTTATAGAGACTAATAGATTTTCTCAATTTATCCTCATCGTAAATATCCGTTGGCCGCTCATCCGTTGGGTATAATTATTAGTTTCAACCGGGTGATTTCATCCATTCTTTGTTGATCAGGTAATCTGTTACGTAAGAGAGAAGTTAATGCCAAAAGTTGTAAATACAGAAGAACGATTGCTTCAGAAACGAAAATTTTACGTCAGGTCCCTGGTAATTTTCACTGTGTTAATGTTGCTTGCCTTTAACCTGGGGAGTTGGCTGTTCGTGAATCGAATGGGAAGCTATTTGGAACAGGAGCTGGAAAAACGGCTCATCGTTGTTGCCGGTTTAACAGCTAATAAGATAGAATTGGATTACATTGAAGACATTCTTTCCCCGGAAAAAAACAGGATTGGTCAACAACTGCTTCAGTCATATTTGAGCGATTTGGTCTATAATTTTGAATTTGAATCTGCTTTTGTGATAGACCGCGAATACCTTGTGTTGGTTGACGGGGCGCGTCATTTTCCCCGTGGTCAAAAACGAACCTACCTGAAACAGGATAGTACTGCACTTCAACAGGCATGGACAGGGGACATATCGACTTCCCCAATCCATGTTTTAGAAGGAAATAAATTTAAAAGTGTTTACGCACCTATTAAGGACGATCTTTTTGAAGTTCAGGCATTATTAGTTCTTGAAGCTTCTGCTGACTTTTTTGAATTGTTGAACCTGTTTAAACAAGGATTAATTTTAGGTGGATTAATTAGTTTTGGTTTGATCATTGTGTTCTCGTTTTTCATTACCTGGATGATAACTTTACTCATACGCACGCACGAATCTCTGCAGCAAACGGAAAAGCTTGCCGCTATGGGGAGAATGGCTGCATCGATGGCGCACGAAATCAGAAATCCGTTGGGCATAATCAAAGGCACAGCAGACGTGCTAAAGGAAAAATATGCAGTTAAAGAACAGGAAGATGAGTTGTTCGATTTTATCGCTGCCGAGGTACAACGGCTGAATTATCTCATTAATAATTTTCTTTCCTTTGCCAGGGAACCAAAATTGAATTTAAAAACCACGGACATCAAAGCGGTTGTTGAAAAAGCAGTCGCGGCTGTTGAGCGGGAAGAAAACGAATTTAAAATACAAATTTTCATACACATTAAAAACGAATTGCCGCAATTCAAATTTGATGAAAACACAATCCAACAAGTTCTTTTTAACTTAATGATCAACGCGCTACAAGCCTTTAAAAAAAACGGCAAAATCGAAATAAGCCTAAATACAATTTCTTTAAAAAATAAAAAATATGCTGAAATTTCTGTGGCAGACAATGGTCCCGGAATTGAAGGAGATAGGACAAAAATCTTTGAACCCTTTTTTACCACAAAATCAACCGGAAGCGGTTTGGGATTAGCAATTTGTAAACAGATAATTGAGAAACATGAGGGATGGATAGAAGTAACTTCAGAGATTGGAAAGGGTACGACTTTCAAGTTTTATCTGCCTATTTAAATAGTCGTATTGTCAAAATGATGATAGTCAAAATAATTAATTTGACCTTCTTTTATGATTTTGACTTAAATTATTTTGACTTGTTCATAGCGGCAAAACAACAATATGCTGAATCAAGAATATTGTTTCAATATGCTAATCATTTTATCATTAATTATTTTGTCATTTAAAAATGTAATGGAAACTAAAACAACATATGAGTATTTAAACAAATCTTTCATCCGTTGGGTTCTTATATCCGTTGGAAAAAAAATAAAATGAGGTATATAAAATGAAAGGCAACATATTAATCATCGATAATGAAAAACGCATGTGCCATGTCGTGAAAGCTGCGTTGGAACTTGACAAACATAAAGTTGAGTTGGCGTTTGATGGGGATGAGGGCGTGAAAAAATTCCAAAAAGGAGATTTCGACATTGTCATTACTGATCTCAAAATGCCCGGCAAAGACGGTATCGGTGTATTGGAAGCAGTGAAAAAAATGTCGCCCGCATCAGAGGTAATTCTAATGACTGCTTATGCCACAGCCCAGACAGCGGTAGAAGCCATGCAAAAAGGCGCTTACGATTATCTCATTAAACCGTTCGATATGATCGAGTTGAAATTAAAAGTCAAACAGATTTTAGAAAAGAAAAAACTGGCAACAGAAAATGTAGATTTGAAAGACAGGTTGAAGGATAAATTTTCCATCGATAATATAATTGGTCAGAGTGAATCTATGAATAAAGTTTATCAAATGGTGGAAAAAGTCGCGCCAAGAGATGCAACCGTACTGATCCGCGGTGAAAGCGGCACCGGGAAAGAACTCATCGCCCAGGCAATCCATCAAAAAAGCCAGTGTGCAGATGGGCCTTTTATTGGTGTCAATTGCGCAGCGCTGACAGAAACTTTATTAGAAAGCGAATTGTTTGGGCACGAAAAAGGATCGTTTACCGGCGCTGACAAACAAAAACCTGGCAGATTTGAATTGGCAGTAAACGGTACTATTTTTTTGGATGAGATCGGTGATGTTTCTCCGGCAACACAAGTGAAGCTGCTTCGTGTTTTGCAAAACAAAGAAATTATGCGAGTCGGCGGTGAAAAAACTATCACCGTGAACGTCCGAACCATTGCTGCCACAAACAGGGAACTGGAAGAGCAAATGAAAGACGGCTCTTTTCGGGAAGATCTCTATTACCGGTTAAATGTCTTTCCAATTTTCTTACCTTCTTTACGGGAAAGAAAAGAAGATATCCCGGATTTAATCAGCCACTTTTTGAAAAAGAACGATGTGCCCGAAGATAAAATAGAACCAAAAGTGGTAGCTGCCCTCATGAGCTATTCGTGGCCTGGCAACATTCGTGAATTAGAAAATATCATCGAGCGGATGATTATAATGGCGGGCGACGAAAAAATAGCAGAAGTTTTATTGCCCCCACAAATCCTGGGAGCCGCCGCCGCAGACTCATCAGTTTCTTTAGAAATACCCGAAGAAGGCCTTTCAATCGACCAGGTGGAATTGGATTTAATTAATAATGCACTAAAAAAAGCCGGTGGAAATAAAAGTAATGCAGCTAAATTATTGGGAATTACGAGGCGGAAGTTGTATTCGATGATGGAGAGGCTTAGTAGGTCAAGTTGATAACTTGACAAGATTGTTTTAAATAAGTAGTAATTTAATAATAACTACTTGCATCAAAAAAAAATGGTGACTCAGTTTTTAATCAAATACCCTTCTCTTTGATTTGTACATTTGCATATCTATAACATTCTTGCATTTGTTCAACAGTCAGATGAGGATAATAATCCTTTTGTATTTGCTCAAAATCCACTCCATGCTCAATAAGTTCAGTAACCATATAAACTGGAATTCTGGTTCCTTTTAAGCAGGGTTTGCCACCACAAATATTTTTATTTACTGAAATATGTTTAAACATTTTTTGAACACCAAATTTTCATTTCATCTTTATGTAAGAATAGATATTGCCGTCAATTGGTCAAGTTGGCAACTTGACCTACATTCTAAAATAATTCCATTCCCAGCCTTTCCAGGAATCAACCAACCCCGCTTTAACAGGATTATTCAAAACATACTGAACAATTCTATCCATCTCACCATCATCACGAACAACATGATCGTAACTTTCATGCTGCCAGAATTGTCCTTCTCTTCCGAGGATTTTATTTGCTTCTGTAGCTGTGTACCTTTTTAATGAATGCAATATTTTGGATATACTGTAGGGCAAGATGCCATCTTGCCTTACTAACGGTTTAGCAACTAAATGCACATGATTCGGCATAATAGAAAACGCATCTAATCGATAGACTTTATTATCACGGTATTTCAAACTTTCAAAAACCAACCTAGCTATCCGCTCGTCCCCTAACCATTTGGCTCCATCTTTAGCATTATCCAAATAATTATCATATTTTGCAAACCATCTTTTCTGTTGTTCATATCTTAATTCCTTCCAGATTTCCGGGTCGTCGACTTTTCCCAACATTTTTTCCATTCTATTTTTTTCCTGTTCTAATTTATCAATCACATGGGAAGGCAGTGACCCAACAAGCCGGAACGTGATAAACAATACTGCTTCAACAGGCTGAAAATGAGGAAGTTTTCTCCGGTAATATTCTTTATATTCTAAATTTTTCATAATAATGTAGGACAAGATGTCATCTTGTCTTACTATTCCTCCAGCTTTTTAGAACTATAATGAAAAATAGTATTTTAACTTTTTATTGTTTGAGACAAGATACCATCTTGTCCTACTTTCCTCCAAGACTTTTTTGAATTATAATGAAAATTTTGTATTAAGATTCTTTTTGGTAAGACAAGTTGCCAACTTGTCCTACATTGAACAATAAATATAATAAAATACATTTTATTTTACAAGATATTTCTAACATTCAATCGAGCAAAAAAACCATTTGAATATTACCAAAATATTCTTATTTTATACAAACCAATAATGTCCGCATATTTAACTGAAAGGCTTCACAATGTCCCGCAAAACAATTTCTCTTTTTTTAGCGCTGATGCTTTTTTCCGGTTGCGCTAAAATCCTCCACAAAGGACCTGATTACCAATTAAAGAAAGAACAAAAACTAATCACAAAAGCCCAGAGCAAAATCCAAAAATGTATCAAAGAAAACATCTCGAAAAATTACAAAGGGCCTATCCCTGCCCATTCAAAAATTGATTCCATTAAAATAGACCTGGACTCACTGAACTTAAATATCCATCTATCCAAACATTTTTCCTATCAGCCATTTCGTCCTGAAAATATTGAAGCAACTTACAATTTGTTTAAAAAATACCTGGGTAGGAAATTCAGAAAATTTGATGTGACAGTTTATTCGTTAAATGAAGCAATCGAATCATTAGTGCCCAATTTCTTTCGCCCGAATGAATCAGATTATGACAATAGCAGAATGCCAAAAATTACCGAACGTTTAAATCCCCCGGTTTTTCAAAATTTACACAAAAAACCGTGGCAGCCAACCAATGGACTTTTCAACCGGAATATTGCGCTCTGGCATAGTCACGGATTTTACTATAACCTAAAAAAAAATCGCTGGGAATGGCAGCGCCCCCGGCTTTTTACAACGGTGGAAGATTTGCTGCCCATGTCCTTTACCATTCCCTATCTCGTGCCCATGCTGGAAAATGGAGGCGCCAATGTTTTTATTCCCCGGGAAAGAAGTTTGCAAATCCACGAAATTGTGATTGACAATGATTCATCTGCTGCTTTTATCGGTGAAGGCGTATATCGTGAATTTAATTCAAAACATTGGCAGCAAGGCGGGGCTGGTTTTGGAATTGGCAGTCCGCCCTACCCTGCGAACTTAAATCCATTTTTACAAGGAAGTTACCGCTCTTGTCGATCAAGTGAAATCAATTCTGCCTTTGTTGAATGGATCCCGGATATTCCTGAAACCGGGCGCTACGGCGTTTACATTTCCTATTTTCATTCGAGTGAAAATGTGCCTGATGCGCGTTACACAGTATTTCATTGCGGGGGGATTACAAATTTTTTAGTCAATCAACAAATGGGCGGCGGGACATGGATTTACCTGGGTGAATTTAAATTTGAAAAAGGCATGAATTCAAGAACCGGTAAAGTATTATTAACCAATAAAAGCCGATATCCAAAAAAGATCGTTACTGCCGATGCGGTTCGTTTTGGCGGCGGTATGGGAAATATCGTACGCGGTGGTAAAGTGAGCGGTTACCCTCGTTTTGCCGAAGCCGCACGCTATTACCTGCAATATGCCGGTATGCCTGATACGCTTGTTTACAATTTACACAAAGACACAACTGATTACAAGGACGATTACCAATCACGCGGCGAATTTGTCAACTATTTAAAAGGCAAGCCGTTTGGACCAAACAAACGTCGCGATGTTGATGGTTTGGGTATTCCCATCGATTTATCCCTATCGTTTCACACGGATGCCGGCACAGACACCAATGACAATACAATCGGCACCTTAATGATCTACTCTATCGAGGGTGCTGACACGCAAGCTGTTTTCCCGGATGGTATGTCTCGATTAGCCAACCGGGATTTGGGCGATATAATGCAAACACAACTTGTAAATGATATCCGCTCGAAATATCGCCCTGACTGGAACCGCAGGGCTTTGATGAACGCTGACTACAGCGAAGCCTTTCGCCCCAATGTTCCTGCCTGTCTGCTGGAGCTTTTATCACATCAAAATTTTGGTGATATGAAATATGCACTGTCTCCTCATTTCCGTTTTGACATGTCCCGTTCGATTTACAAAGGAATGTTGAAATTTATTGCCACACAGAACCGCTGCAGCTACGTTGTCCAGCCGCTGCCGGTCTCCCATTTTTATGCTTCCTTTTCCGATTCTGCTGAAGTCACATTAAACTGGCGACCGGTTACCGATCCACTCGAAGCATCAGCCACGCCAAATAAATATGTCGTTTACAGGCAAATTGAAAACTTTGATTTTGATAACGGAACTTTGGTTGACACAACAAAATTTGTATTTAATAATCTTGATGAAGGAGTTATTTACAGCTTCAAAGTTACCGCAGCTAACAAAGGCGGTGAAAGTTTCCCATCTGAAATACTTTCGGTTTGCTGGATTGATACCTGTGAAAATCCAGTTTTAATCATTAACGGATTCGACCGAATCTCTGCACCGGAAATTGTTACCCAGCCACCATTTAAAGGTTTTGCTAATTTCCTTGATCCGGGAGTTGCTGATAAATATGATTTTAATTTCACCGGCAGCCAATTTGATTTTGACATGCACTCAAAATGGCGCACCAATGATGCCCCGGGACATGGCGCCAGCCAGGCAAACTTTGAAACACAAATACGCATTGGTAATACTTTCAACTATCCCTTCAGCCACGGTTCCGCAATAAAAAAGTGTGGTTATTCTTTTGTGAGTGTTAGTGATGAGGCAATAATGGATAATTTAGTCGATATGAATAATTACCAAATTGTCGATCTGATCTTAGGGGAAGAAAAGAGACATTTTTACCCGGAGATCGAAAAAGGTTTTGGCGGAAGATTAGAAATCAACAGGAATTACCAGGCTTTTCCTGCTGAACTCCAGAAGAAAATAATTGACTATTTTGATGAAGGCGGCAATTTGTTTGTAACAGGCGCTTACATTGGCACTGATTTAGTTGGGTTTAAAAACAAAGCATCAGATGATATTTCCTTTGCAAAAAATAAACTAAAAATCGACTGGCAAACAGACCATGCTGTTGTTAACGGAGAAGTTTTCTCGGTCGACTCTCTTTTTTTAAATCCATTCGAAAAAATTCAATTTAATACAGAGCCGCGTTCTGACATTTACACTGTCGAATCCCCGGACGCCATCGATCCGGCAAGCGGGGCAAAAATAATTTTACGATATTCAGAAAACCGGTTCAGCGCGGCGACTGCTTATTTTGGGGATTATTCGGTTATTGTGTTTGGGTTTCCGTTTGAGACAATTTTGGGGGAGGAAAAGCGGAATGAGGTGATGAAAGCGGTGCTATGTTTGTTAAGTGTCAAAAAGTAACAACCGATCAAAAAGTAAATCTAATGATCTGAAATTGAAAATGGAAATGGTTATTGAATTAAATCAGTATCGCTTTCAATCCGTACCTAAAAGTCCAACATTGTCCCTATATGTTCAATAATAAAAATAACAAATCACTCAAAACTAATTAACATATTGTTTTTTAGTCTCCAATACGATTTTATATTATTGGCACAAAAGTTGAAAAATCCTGATCAGATTTAATTGGTGAAATTCGTGAAATTAGTGATCGTTTAAACTAAAGGAGATTTTAAAATGAAAAAGAAAATTTTAACGCTGATTTTGTTGATTGCCTTTGTAACAATGGGCTGCTCTTCCATGAAAGTGGTTGTGGATTATGATGACCAAATTAACTTTTCAAAGTACCGGACATTTAATTTTGTATCACCCAAAAAGGTAGCCAAGAAAAAAGCAAAAAATCCGGCAGTT
>JADHVV010000104.1 GCA_016783825.1 Candidatus Zhuqueibacterota bacterium
AAAGCAAAAATAAGGTTATTCAAGAGCAAATATTTAGATAACAAACGACTGATTTCAGATACAGGTGAACTGTTACTAAAATTGCTATTAATGTGTTTCGAATTATTGTTAATTAACCTATCATTTATAGTTTATAAGAATTCTGGCTTGTCCAGGTTAAAATTAAAACAAGCAGCGCTTTTTCTAATTACAAAACTGTTAACTAACTAATCAAAACAACAAATGAAACCATTAAAATTATTAATTATTGTTATTTTCATTCTATTGTCTGTTAATTCGTCCTTTGGTCAGGGAGATGCCGGGCAAGCAGGCGAATTTCTCCGCTGGGGAGCCGGCGCGCGAAGTTTGGCAATGGGTAGAGCCTTTACGGCAGTTGCCGACGATCCAACTGCCATTTACTGGAATCCTGCCGGATTGGGACAGCTTGATCAATCGGCATTTTCATTTATGTATTCCCGGCTTTATTACGGTACTAATTATTACTATTTTGCTGGTGCTGTGCCACGGGATTTAATCCCATCTCCCGCCTTAAACACCACGTTTGGGGTTGGTTACGTGGGGCTAAAAACTGATGGCTTTATAGGCAGGGACGAGTTTAATCGACCAACAGGATCATTTAGTAACAGTCAGTCTGCTTTGTATTTCGCGCCTACAATCAATTGGATAAATAGCCGTTTTAATATTAATTTCGGCTTTAATTTAACCGCTTTTAATCATTCCCTTCAAGACTACAATGCTTGGGGATTGGGAGCAGATGTCGGTTTAATTGTTCAGCCGCTTTCTCCACTAAAGGGGCGTTCTATTATTCAAAAATTTCCGCTCTTCCAGTTGCAACACCTCATGGCATGGCGGTTTGCGGTTAACATGCATTTTCTTTCATCAATCAAGCTGAATGAGGAAGATGAAGACTATCCAAACTCGCTGCGTTTTGGAATCAGTAACTCTAGCATTGAAAATCTAATTGATCCGTTACTAGATTTGATTATTCCGAATAAATGGATTCAGGGAAAGCCGCTTTCCAAAGTACCTATGAAGGTTTTGCTTACTTATGATTACGGAAAAATATTTTATGACTCCAATCAAAACTTTTCACGACCGATTAGAAATGAAAAACGTTTGGGAGGAGAGATACGGTATTGCTTTTTATCCGGTAAAAATGATATGGTCGGTTCATTCAGATTTGGACACGATTTCAGCGGTATTAAAGGAGAAGAAAACAGGTTCACCTGGGGGTGTGGCTTAAAAGCAGACCATGAGTATTTGAGAAAAATTACTGTAGAAGGATTAGACATCGATTATACTTTTATGAGACATCCTGCGCTTGATTATGTTCATACTGTCAGCTTTTCTTTTAAATTAGGCAAAGGCAAATATGACGTTACCAAAATTGACACCGCAGAGATTAAGAAAAAAAACGAAACAGAGTTACTACGTTATTTATCAAAATCCCTATTTGATGATCGAGTTAAAGTTGATAGTAGTTGTTATGCTAATTATAATAAAATAGCAACTAAACTCTTCGATATTGCCAAAGCGCAGGAAGATACTTTTTTAATGGTACGATACGATGAATTCACCAAGGGATTTGCGATTATTAACGGTAAAGCGAAAGGTATTATAGATAAATTTAAATAAATTATAGATGAATAAAAAGATATTATGAAAAAATTATTGGTAAATTGGGCGAAATAATGTAAGATTATATTAAGAAGTGAAACGGTAAGTGTGGTTATCGCTTTGATAGCGAATATAAAAGAAGCAAGCTGTTAAATAGTACTTTTGAGTAGTTATTAGTTCTCAAATATTATTTTATTATTAAATTTCTATGGCGTGTCGCAATGCACTAAAAGGATGGTAAGAGATTATTTGATAATAGCGCACTTTTGTAATAAAGATTGCATATATACTCAAATTATAGAAATAAATTATCGTAGGTTTGTTAAGTTCTATGTGGGAAGGAGACAAAATTCTTTAAACGGGTCTGACAAAAATATAATAAATAGTAATTAGCAGGTGCTACTTAAAAACTTTTGATAACGTATATATTTAACATAATGAATTAACTGGTATTTATCATAATTGTCAAGGAAAGAAAAATCTATGAATTCCTGTATCCGATTTGTTAATAAAACAGTGATTGTAGTTGTTTTGGCGTTGTTTTTTGGAACTGGTAATGCACAGGATAAGTCAATAAGGGAACTTAGAAATAATTGTTCCGAACTCGACGACGTAATAAATGAGTACATCTCTTCTGAGAGGATCAACAACTTCAAAGATCCAAAAAATAAAAAATCTATATTTTACTTAGCAAAACTATATATGTTAAAATCACAATTCTGTCAGCAAGATGAGTGGCAAACTGCTATTTATGTACTCAACGGAAGGATAAAATCAAGAAGTGGGATTATTGTAGAAGTTACTCCGACTTGGGATAAAAATGAACAACTAAAAAAAACATTCTTACTGGCTATCTGTTCACAAAAACTGCAAGATTATAAAACTGCTGATACGCTTTATGAGAGTATAATAAAAAAGGATATTCCAAGAAGTCTGGCAAGATTTAATAAAAGTATCATACTCTTAAATCGAAAACAATGGACAAGCGCAGAACTTTCACTAGGTTCTTTACTTAAAGGAGATGATCATCAAAAATCTGTTATTTTTCCAAAGGATTCTCACAAATATCCAATTTTTCGGGACCAAAATTTTATTGACGATGCTCAATTTCTCTTAGCCTGTTGCAAATATTATAAAAACCATGGTTCCTTAGCTAAAAACAAAAAACTCCGAATGGAAATTTTAGCAGAATTTGCCAAGATCGAAAGGTTCTATCCCGGGTCAGATTTAGCGGACTTGGTGGAACGTAAAGCATTTGACAGGCTAATTGATTTTGCAAACGGGAAGGACACCAAGATAATAGAAAAACTATTTAAAGCATATATGATAACTTTGAAAAATGGACTCATTTCAAAGAAGGAATTGACAAAAAATTATCATAATTGAGGAGGGTAAATACGACAATGAATACCTATTTCCGATTTTTTGAAAAAGCAGTTTTCGGTGCTTTATTGATTTTGTTGCTTATTGCTGGTAATTTATTGGCTCAGACACAGTACAAAATTCACATCTGCGATATTGAAAAAAAAGTACATAAAAACTGGATGTGGATACCCGACAAAGTTGATTACACTGTGAGATGGGAGATTCTCAGGCTGGAACAGGATGAATTTGTCCGAGAGAGCTTCACAAAGATTCCGACTTACCAAGTTTTTTACTCGCGAGCCGACAGCACATTCAGGGAGGCAAAGGTTGATTCAATAAAAGGTCAGAATTCTATGGTTTTTTTAGACATGGACGTTGGCGAGAAATATTATTTCAGAGTCGAAGGGGTTATGAACGAAAACATAGTTCAATCCGACACGGCCTGGATTGTGACTGGCAGACAAAGCCAGGCAACCATGCAAACGCAGGTGGAAAATGGAAAGAATCTGGAAATACCCTTAGAGCCTCCATGGCCGTTTAATCAACTTTTTGGGATTTATAGCGAGGTGTACATCGAATCCAGCTTTTTTGGCAAAGTTGCTTTTGAATTAATCAAGTGGTTTTTCATATTAGGTATCTACATAACTTTCTACCGTTGTCTCAAATTTATTCGGCTTGGTAATGTATTTCCTCTGATGAGCTTCAATATTAGTTCTTTGAAAGAGTTTGGTTTCGATAGGCAGTGGGAGAAACGTATTTCCCCTAAGTACAGATTTATCATAGAAGCGTGGAAACAGGTAATGAAAAAGGACACGAATATCGCCAGAACGACTAATAATCTTGAGGCTGCAGCCAAGATGGCTTATGAAAATTGGAAACGTTACGGGGTTAGTTCCATCGAAACACTTGAGAGCATTATTGGTTACAAACCAGAAAAGGATGACAATGGGGAAGTAAAGAAACAGTTGTCTAATGAAATAGAGAGTGCTTTCAGTATTCTTAAAGGTAAGAACCTTGTTACTAACTCAGAGTATGGCAAACAAGAAACAAAATGGAAAGAGGTGGAAAATTTCCTGTTCGACGATAAGAATGCAGACAGGTTTGAATATCACCCATCAGTCAAGATCCTTTCTGCTGGTTTGGCAAACCACAAAGCTAATGGTTACAGATGGTTGGAAGCATCAGATGAGGTTGACAGGGCGATTGAAAACCGGGCAGCATCGGAGATAGAAATCTTGAAAGGAAAATCATGGCTCGACTGGTTGTGGAACCTTGGAGCTACAGCCCCTTTGCTTGGGCTCTTTGGTACTGTCACCGGTATCCAAGTAGCTTTCAAAAAATTGTCAGAGCTCAAGGAAGATACTCCCCAACAAGAACTCATCAATATGTTGGCTGATGGTATCTTTACAGCTTTGTGGACTACTATTCTTGGTTTAATCGCCGGGATAATCTTGATCATGTTGTATTATTATTATAGAAACAAATTAAGTTGGATCTACTCGAAGTGGGAGCAGATTTACGTGCACATTACCGAAAAGTTATAAAAAAATGAGGACTAAGCAATGGCTTTTAAAAAATTTGAAGAGAGACGAGACTTTGAGTTGCCAACTTTGATTGACGTGGTATTCTTGCTTCTGATATTTTTTCTTGCCACCATTTCGGTTTCCACGCCTGGGCAGCAACTTGATCATAAGAAGCCGCAGGAAATACCTAATTTACCCGAGGCTAAAGGTAACGAAATTTTCAGCCAGAACGAAGTTCTTGAAACTTTGCTTATCCAGGTTTCTCACGGGAATAAAGACGATGCAACGAGTCCAAAGATTGCTTACGTGCTATGGCCTTCGGAAAAAGGTTCCCACACACTTAGGCTGGCTCTCCAAACTTCTAAAAACGACCCATCGACCTTCCGAGAGTTTCCTGCTGATTTCTTGACGATGAGCGATGAAGAATTTCAACGCTGTCCGCCTTGCAGCCTAATTGCCGCACATATCGACTCGTACAAAACCCAATACTTCAGTGAGCCTAGTCTTTCTAATTGCATTGAAATAAGGGCAGAACAGGATATTGAGTTCAAAATCGTGAACTACATTATGGATTTATGTAGTGTCTATGGAGACACCATTCCCAGATTAGTGTTCAGAACTCTTTACGAAACCAAAGTTCAAGAACAGGAGGAGCAAGTTGGCTTTTAATAGGCTAAAAAACGAAAAACGAAAGATGCAGCTCATTTCACTTATGGACATGGTTTTTATTCTGCTGCTGTTCTTTTTGGTGACTATGGTTGTCGCTCAACTGTCGAAGGCTGAACAGAAATTGTACATTCCAACTCCAAAGAACAATGAGCGTGGTAGAACCCAGATATTAATACAATTGCTTGAAGGCAAAAGTATTCTTTGGCTTGACAGGAATTCAACCCCAATTGTGGAAAAAGTCATGCATGAACAAAGTTATAAACTTCCTAATGAACTACGGCAAGAGATACTAAATACCTTATTACAACAATGTGTTATTGCTGAATACGAATTAAAAGCGAAGTTAAGCCAATTGGTGAGCAATGCCAATCTTAAGCCCAATCACCAGTATTTTGTTCTTATTCGTTGTCCGGATATAGAGCCCTATTCTCGAACTGTTAAGATTATCTCGGCTTTGGCAAAAGCGAAATATAAAAATATTAAATATGGCTGTGTAGGTGGGTCAATAAATCAGATCCGAAACTGCCAGAACATAACTACTGTTAATGAAAGTGGACATTTGAATCTTTGGATTGATTTCTAATGGAAAATGAGAAGAATTGGAAAACGGCAATGTATGTAGCTGTCACCGTTATTTTTATTGGCATTATTTTGTACTTGGTTCGCTGGATAATTCTAACAAGACTGCCTGAGGAAGATGTTCACATCCCAATTTCAGGAATAGTTGACACTCTAACTATCCCTCCCAGGCCAGGGATTGAGGGAATTGTGATTGAGGGGCCGAAGATCGATTCTTTAGTTTTTGAAATTG
The DNA here is from genome assembly GCA_016783825.1 of Candidatus Zhuqueibacterota bacterium. Classification (GTDB taxonomy): domain Bacteria; phylum Zhuqueibacterota; class Zhuqueibacteria; order Thermofontimicrobiales; family Thermofontimicrobiaceae; genus Nigeripontimicrobium. The sequence goes on from JADHVV010000104.1 coordinate 5,986, forward strand.
ACGCATCAAAAACAATAATCAAAAGTTTAGACTGGAAGAGACTGGTTAAGATCGACAAAAATGCTTATGTGAGAATTCAGGCAATGGTTGATACCGACGGAAACCTAAAATTTCGTACAAAAAGTGATGTGTTTGCTGAAGGAAAGCCAGACGCTGCTATTGAAATTTCTAGTGTACTTAGAACATGGAAATATACTTCCTATAAAAGCGGCCCCATTCGCTTTTTATTTCATGTGGCGGCCCGGGGTAAAAAGTTTACTGTTGATATTAGGAGTCTGAAGCGAAATCCTGATATTCCAAAGAGTAAAAAAATATATAATGGATTACTTTATTGTATTGAGGGTTTAGAACTCCAAAAAATAAATAAGAATGGAAAAGTCGAGTTATAATCTACCCGTCTGGCCTTATTATTTAGTAAGAGAGGATTTACCATGAAGAAAGTAATGTTCATAATAGGATTCTTCTCAGCCATATTCTTCTGTTTGCATAGAGTGATGGGACAGGAATTTATGGCATCCGAAGGGATGAGGCTGTTTAATAAAGGCGAATATGACTCCGTCAGAGACGTCCTTCCTGATTGGATTAGAGCCTATCCCTCTGAAGAAGGAGTTGCCCGTTATTTCTTGGCTGAGAGTTATTACAATCTCGGTTTGATGGAGGCGGATATTTCTGTGGCAAGTGGATACTTCGGGAATGCATACTCAAATTTCGAATCTGCCTTGAATGACATTGGCTTTAGACAAAGACATCCTGAGTATTTTTATTCAGCTCAATATAAGAAGGGGTGGTGTTATTTCCGGCGGGCTGAGCTAGGCGAAAATTCTGCCGATTTGATGGGCTCTGCTTACTCGTGTTTTACTGATTTAGATACTCGTGCCCCTGATTCACTGAAAATTATGGCAACATATATGGCGGGCGAATCGAAATTACGAGAAGCTTTGTTGAAAAAGTATGTTTGCATCAACAGCAATTTTTCTGATATTAATGATGTGTTGAAAGCCTTCCAAATTGCTAAAGAGCAATTCAGTAAAGTGAATAATGTTACTACTGCATGGCCCCTCAGATTATGCAGCCAAATAATACTTCATGATGTCGATTACGAAATAGGAAAAATCTTCGGAATTTTACCTGTCCACGTGTTTTCCATTGTGATAGATGTAAATAAAAGGAATACACCTGTCGAGACAGCCTTATGGTATCTCGAACAGGCAAATTATTCCAGTATTCTGAAAGGGATCAGTACCGATTTAAGTCAAGCAGCCAGTGCGGTCATTAATTATTTAGAAGCAATGCGTCATCTATCCATGTTTTTGGTAACAGGATCTGATTCAATTGCTCAATGGGTAGACGATTATTTAGGCAGGCTTTCAACACCTGGATTCCAAAGCGAAATAAATTTTCGTTCGGGCATTAAAGGACATAAAAGCTTAATTGCTTTGGTACCAAAGCCCCAAGAATTTGCTGATGCATCCACAAAAGTTGAGCGTTACTTTTCTCAATCCTCTCAAGAAATAAACGAAGCCCATTATTGGCTAGGTTTTATCCAGTCCTTTAGCGGGCAAGCTATTGCCCAGAATCAGTTAAACAGCTTTATCAAATCATATTCAGGAGGTTTAGTTGACCTTAGGGCCCAAGCCCTTATTGAGAACGCAACGTTGGAAATATTTAAATACGATTTTGAGAGATATTCATCGGATGGAAACACTGTAAACCTAAAACAATTGAAAACGAATTTGGACATCTTTATCCCCCAAAATAGTGAAGTCAAGGAAGAAAGAGATCTTCTTAGTATTCTCCTTCGCATTATATTGGCAGAGGATACAAAGGACATCTGGGCAAGTGTTCTTCGTGGTGCAGATATTGAGAAGCTAAATAATGCGCTACGATTAATAGAGGATATTCTGCCAAGGGCTGCTTCTGTTACTGGGGAAAGAAGGGAACATTATCTTGATCAATTGGATAGGTTGTTTGAAATCACGAGACACCAACGAGGTAATGAAACTCGCTTCTATAAAGGGATCGCTTCTGCGCTACGGGCGGAGATTGTTTCTCCAGCTGAACGTAACCATGCATTTATTAGCGCTGCTAACAACCTCACCAATATACAACCACCTTATGATCTTGAGGCAAAATATGTTCGAGCAATGTGCCTCTTCTTTGCTCACAGCTATGCAGATTCGAGAGAGCTATTTAACAACCTCATTAACCAGAACGGCAGTATCAGATCTCTCTTCTATTTGGGAGAAATTTTCCGTCAAAGTGAGCCAGATTATGAAAGCGGTATGGCTGCGGAAAAATGTTATAAAGTTATTATCTCAAAAACAAGCGGTGTTACCGGAGCAGAATTCTGGTTAAGAAAAGCCGAGGCTGGTTTAGCTCTATCAACTACAGCAGGTAAAGCCGATGTTTTGAGAGGAGTCCACATAGAGAATGTCCATTATCCTGATAACTTGATCAGTGGTATGACACTCAGCTATGAAAGCCTGGCAGATCCTAAATTTCTGCTGTTTATTAAGCTAAAGAAAAGCCTAGAATTCTTCCAAAAATATGGCTTGCCCAAAAAAACGATCTATCCATCTATTAATAGGCTGAATAGTTCAAATTTTCTATACCAACAATCCTTTAGCAATTTCACAGCGAAGATAGACGAAAGAAGGGGGACAATTTTTTCCGGTTTAAAACTTCTCGTTTTATTGCCTGAGAATGTCAAAAGTTATAGAGTTTATATAGGGAGTGGGGAATTATATAGAGATACAGTTGGGTATTTCAGGAAAAAAAACATAGAATTAAATTCAAAGGACATAATTAAAATCATCAGTGATAATTGTTATTTATTTCTAAATAACCATCGCTTCTCCAAACCAGGTGAGGAGGTTATGTCGATCTCATTATCCAAAAAGGTAAATTATGATTCAAAAGGAAAAACTCGTGGAAGCACGGATTTCTATCAGCTTTCCCGGAGTAGCTTGGACGGTAACCTCATCATCCATCGATCAGGGCAGCAAATAGGTGAGTACACGCAACTTGGCAGAGATTTTTCATCTAACATCAGATTGCGAGATTTCATTTTCGCCGAAGATACATTTTTAGTTGTCGATAGTGAGGCTAATCAAGTTTGGAAATATAATGTTAACGGAGCTAAAAAGGGCAAGTTCAAATTAAACTTCAAAGACGGTCTGAATAGCCCAGAAGGAATTGCTCTTGATTCAGATGGCAATATTTACATTGCTGACTGGGGAAATCACCGGGTGGTGGTTTTTGATGATACAGGCGGTTTTAAATATTCATTCGGAAAATTTGGAAAAAACGATAATAATAATCAAAACAAAGGCGTTAAAGCAAGGTTTGTTTTTCCCACTCGTATTACAGTGGAAGAGGACGTTATAGGAGTAACTGAAACAGTAGATAATATACCAATTGAAGTTTTCAAAGAAAAACATATTTTAGTCGCTGACAGGTATGGTGTCCACAAATTTGATTCGCAGGGGCATTATTTGCATTCGCCAGTACGTGCCGGTGGAGACTTTCCGGAGGGTTCTTTTTATGCTATTGCAATCAACGGATACGGTGTAGATTCTAACCTTTATGTCGCAAAAAGAAGGGACGGTGAAATTATAAAGTTTTCTGGCAAAGCAGTGAAAAAATAATGCGGGAAAGTGCAAAATAAATTTTTCAAAATTAAAGATAGTCAGTAAGGATTTTTCTCCGAATAAATACAACCAGTTGTTTTGTGCCTTTCAACCCAGCTAAACATACGCGTAAACAACTCAAGATGAAATTCACGATTTAAAAATATCAAAACTTAATTAAGGAGGGAAAAAGGAATACCAAATTAGAAAGCATTAATGGTGTTTTGCTTTCTTTTGTACTCATTAATCAAAATTTAATTAAGGAGGGAAGAAAAATGGTTAGCAAGCTAAAAATTATTATTGTTCTTGTGCTTTTTTTTGCACTCATTAACGGGTGTATCCCACCGAAGGGGTTATATCTTGATAAATTAAGACTGTTTGTTCCGGAAGAACAAGAGCTTAATTCAAATGCTGCAGTTAAGGTTAAGTACCCTATTGAAGATCGCTATTTGGATTTGTGGTTGAATCTTTCCGAAGCAGGTAAGTTAAAGATCATCACTGCCATAAGAGAAGGAAAATTGAAAGGAGAAATCGTTGTAAAAGAACCTGATGGCACTGAATTGGCTCGACAAGAGATAAAATACTTTCAGCTTCAAAAAAGGAAAAACACGATTATCTCTGAAACATTTGATCAGATCAAAAATAACTGGATAAAAGTTGATTCTTTTGCTGTTGATACTACTATAGATATAAAAAACATTTATTCTGATACGGCAGCATATATCCCCCAGGAAATATATGTCTTGCATCCAGATACGATTGATGTTTATCGGGACATAAACGCAATGGTTTACATCAGTTTGTCTTATATGGATGTAAAACAAGATACGCTATTTAACTTTGCAACGGTGCCAAAATTGATCAAATTTTCAGCTCTAACTCCAATACCAGATTCGATTCATATAAAAATTAAAAAACAACTTACTAATATGGGTTGGTCAAAGTTAGAAATACAAAAAGTGATCCATATCTGCGATACTTTGAGGGAGAACGAAAACATTAAATCTTCATTATCTCAATTGGCTGATGGGGACTCGCTTTTCTTTTCAATTTCTAACTTGGTACAGTTTATCCCGGATTCGCTTAAGGAAAAACAATTGCCAGATAGCGCTAAAGGATATCGAATGAAAGGAGAATTTGTAGTTGGAGAATATGATATTAACGATTATCCATTCATGAAAGAAGCAGTAGTTGCTATTAGTGCATTTATTAATTATGTTGTTGAGCCTTTTTTAAATAATGAATCCGAATATGAATTACGGTTAACTGGATTTTCTGATGAGAGGGAAGTTCAAAACATTCCAAATGAATTTGATTTGCCTGTTTTTTATTATAGTAATAAAGATTTTAACAACTATTTGGATAGGAGAATTTATTATAAAACAATCCGAGCAAAGAATGTGTTGCTTGATGGGAATGACAAGCTGAAAAAAATCGGAAACAAAATTTTGGATAATTTCCAGCTCTCCCAGGCAAGATCATTTTCCGTTTTTAGCTTTATTAAAGATTATATGGATGAGGAAAATATTGATTTAAAATATTCTCTTGTTGGCTATGGCATAGATCCTGAAATTGAAAAAGCAGAGAATAGAAGAAGGGCTGATATTATTTTCAAACTCTATAAATGAGCGCACTCTTAAAACCGCGAATCACGCCTTCGGCGGATCCTATTGATGAGATCTGCCGAAGATAACGCCATATGGCATGAGAAAAAATAAAAACTATGCCATATGTCGTGATCTAAGTTTGTGCCATATGCCACCTATTGTGTAGTTCAGTAAGGTGTGTCATATGGCACAAACAAAGGAAGATTGCGCTACTTTGTGAAAGTGGTTTTAGGATTTATTGCTTATTAGAACTATCTCTGAAGGTACTCTCTTAAAAAGAGAAGATTTAAAGTTGAAATCCTAAAACCACTTTGCGATGAATATACAAGAAATTTCAATGGCTTATTAAGGGCTACTATACTCGTTAAGAGTTAAAATGTAACTCTCAACTAAAACATCTTTTTTAACTTTTTTATCTGTTAACATAAATGCATTGCGCAAGGATCCCGCAATGGCGGGAGCATGGCAGCAAAACATGCGTTTAGAACTTTAGTATTACCAGTTGAATCCTTGTTTTTCTGTTACCCTGGTTAAGCTTAAATAACTCTTCCGCCCAGGAAGAAGTCCTGATCCCTGCAGGATTTGTGGTTTTGGGAAATTACCCCGAAGGCTACGGCAATTATCCCCCGGAAATTGTACATCACACGGACTATTACATAAACAAGAAGGAAGTCGGTGTGGGTTTTAAATATCCCTGGGGCAATAATTTTTTCAAAGGGCAAGCGCCACCGGAATATAAACTGTGCAACTGGCGCTTACGTTACTATGCTTATCGTTATCCGGATACTAATGGAAGAGTTGCTAAAACCGGGTATCCATTAAAAAGTTGGCAGACCGACGGCTACCGGGAATCCGCCGCTTCTGTGGGCAGTTTTAGCCCCCAGGGAGACAGTCCCTATGGTGTTTGCGATATAGCTGGAAATGTCTGGGAATGGACAAACACGCCTTATGCAAAATTTGAAAACAAGCTGTTCGTTATTAAGGCGGGGGCTGGTACAAAAGTACATTTACGTTTTACCCAACCTGGACAAGCCAGAACCGAGTAAAAAAAACCTCACGCAAAGTCGCGAAGCCGCAAAGCACAGTCTGTACTTCCTTAATTTTATAGAAGGTAACTGTACAGGAAATCGCAAAGTTTTTTTTAGATTTTCTTTGCGTAATCTTTGCGTCTCTGCGGCTTTGCGTGAAATATTTTTGCACATTGTACAAGAAATGAACTTTTTAGGTACTAAGTTGATCGGATTTTACATTTTAATCCCCAGCGCACTAAAGTGCAGGCTGAGGCAAAGGCGAAGGAAAAAAATAATTCTTAATCCTTTAATCTTCTACCTTGCTCCGCCTTAGCCTTCGCCTCAGCCTTTTCGTTGTATAAGTTAATTGATCTGGTATAGAAAAAACTTTTGCAAAAAAAACGAAGAGTTAACTGATAATACTATAACAGGTATAATTATGAACCTCAAACAACATATAATGAAATTATTTCTAATTTTGGCTTTTTGGGGGATGATTGCCAGCGATTTGGTTTTCGGAAAAATTGCACCGGTGCATCAACCTGTTGATTATAAAAAGATAGACCGACATGCTTTAAACACTCCAAAATCAGCAGAACAATCCTTCGAGTCTTTAGCTTTATACCTATCACAACCTGCCAGAAATGATTTTGAAAAAACTCGTGCTATTTACCGCTGGATAACAGAGAATATCAATTACGACACAAAAGGTTTCTTTAGTGGACGATACGGAGATTTGAGCGCAAAGGGAGTGCTGAAAAGTCGTACGGCTGTTTGCGAAGGTTACGCCGGACTCTTTGAAAGATTAGCCTCAGCCGCTGGTTTAGAAGTTGTGAAAATCAGTGGATTCGCCAAAGGATATGGTTATGTAGCTGGCTCGCCAATTATTGGCCCCAGCAATCATGCCTGGAATGCTATTAAGATCAACGGATTGTGGCATTTATTAGATTGCACGTGGGGAGCGGGTTATGTGGACTCGCAGGGTAGGTTTGTTCGCCGGTTTGAAGAACACTATTTTTTCACACCACCAGAGGAATTCATTTATAACCATTTCCCTGAAAATTCTCGCTGGCAACTTCTTGAGCAACCCATTTCAAAAGCAGAGTATGAAAAACTTATCTATCTAAGACCCGCTTTTTTTAAATATGGCTTAAAACCCGAAAGCCATTTTCAAGCTAAAATCCAAACAGATCACCAGGTTAGCATCACGTTCTCCGCTCCTGATAATGTTTTGTTAACCGCTAACCTGGAACAAAACTATCGCAAATTGGATGGGTATCTAACCTTCTCCCAGAAACATGATCACCGGTATAATATTCAAGCTTTTTTTCCCAGGGCAGGCAGCTATGTTCTCAGGGTGTTTGCCACGGACAAAAAAAAATCCGCTAACTATCAGGGGGTTTTAGAATATAAAGTCGAAGCAAAAAAAGGCATGGGAAAGAAGATTGGGTTTCCTGAAACCTATGGCACATTTCATAAAAAAAAAGTATATCTTTATGGGCCTATGAACGGAAATTTAAAATCAGGCGATGTACAAAAATTTAAGCTTATGGTACCTGGTGCGGAGAATGTTATTATAATCAATAGGGGGAGAGTGATCGAATTAAAAAAGCAGGGAGAACTTTTTGCCGGGGAAGTAAAAGTGAAAAAGGGGAAAGTTACAGTGTGCGCTGAATTTCCCGGAGAGAAAAGCTATGCAAGTTTGCTGCGGTACATTGGCTTTTAACAAAAATTAATTTTTAAGAGGTAATGCAATGCGCTTAAAAAATACTGCCATTAAAAAAGCAAGAAAAACATTGTGTGTAGTGGTTACTTTTTTGGCGCTTAATTGTGCCCCACCAAAGATTGCTCAAAATGTCCCACAAAAGGCCACGGAACCAGCCATCAAACTTCTGAGAGTAGAAACCTCCCAATATTCGCAGTTGAAAACCAGGGTTCTTTTAAGGGATGGAAGCGACGATTATAATCGATGGCTATCAGAAAGAAGGGCGGAAAGCGTACGTGATTTTTTTGCCTCTCTGGGCATGCCTAGTAAAAATATGAAATTAAAGGAGTATGGAGATGTAAGTCCCATCGCATTAAATGATACGGCAGAAAATAGGTATTTAAACAGGAGAGTGGAGATAAAAATATTGGATATATTAAATTAATGATTTTTGCCTAATGCTGTTTACTATAGTTTTGATTTTCAGCAAAAGATGGCTTATACGCTTTACTAAACTTTGACAAGTTTATCACTTTATCGATAGATAGAATCAAAAAATAAGAACCAATATAATGTATACTAATACAAGATTTAGGAAAGCTGCCTGAAACTAAAACTCAAGAACTGCTTAAATAATGCATTTGCCAAAACTTGCTACCTTCTTCTGTTTTTATTGTCTCTCGCATCATAAAGAAATGGTAGTATAAGCGCGGAAAGGCAAAGCATGACAATACCGACCATAATAATTGTACCACCCATCACATCATCCTCACATTTTAATAAGTTTTATTATGATTGTTGATCAATTCGTTTTATACAAATTGCACAAAATTTATGCCAAAAATAATAATAATCCTAATCCTACTCCTAATCCTAATCTAAATTGTTTATTAATGAGTTAAGCATCTTTGAGAAAAAAATATGATATGACGTATTTCATATTGAAAATGACAAAGTATTTCATACTGAAAGGTCAATAAATCCCAGCTTTTCCACCAATGATCAATACAAAATAATATATTGATTCAACTCAGATTATAAATAATTTCTTTGACCGGCATTCGAATTTCATTTTCATAATGAGTTTTTTATAGGATGGATTTACGACCATTTTTGTGGATCAATCACTTCTAAACGATATTCGACCAGCTTGTTAAGATCGTAATCTTGCACCATATATCTGAAAAAGTTCTCATGAGACAGCCTGGAAAACATCTTCCCGGCAACTTTTATTATTACTATTTGTTTTTGTTGGTAATTGAGTGTATAGATATTACCCTAATTATTTATGTGGCGACTCCGCATAAAAAAACATAACTATAATATTTTATTAGAGACATCATGACGCGAGCAAAAAAATATCATGGAAATTTAAATCAATATTCATATTGTTTTTTTATAAGTTAATCAGTCATAAAGCAATTTAAAAAAAATCCAAATCTTCATCATCATAACGATCAATGAAAAGATCCGCACCATGTTTTATTCTTTTCAAAACCAGGGCAATAAAAAAAATTAGTACGCCGCCCAAAATACCGATCCACAAAAAAATTGAATTCCGCTCCCGTTCCAATTCCTGAAATTCAACGGCATTATCTTGCTCGGACAGGGTGGAATCCAATTCTGTATTTTTACCAAAAATATTTGCAACCGAATTTTCTTCGCTGCCTGGTACAATAGTGGTTGAAAGCAAATAAAATGCAGTTGACAGGATTATTAAAAAGATGCTGATGATGTATAAAATTTCGTGTGTTTTCATAGTAACTTACATAACCGAAAAAGGTAACTGGGTAAATAGGTAATTGGGTAATTAGCTTATTGGGTAACCGTATTGGTAATTTATAATACAGATCTTTTTTTATTACCCAATTTCCTTATTACCAAATTACCTTTCAAGTTCACTGTTTAGATGCTA
>JADHVV010000105.1 GCA_016783825.1 Candidatus Zhuqueibacterota bacterium
GCACTTTAGTGCGCTGGGTTATACATAATAATTTTCATCGTCTGATGTTTCATAATAATATATTTATTTATCAGATGAGCATAAAATATATTAGTACACTCAATTTAAAATATTTGCTATTCCCAATAATATTTGTGGTTAAATGATAATTAATTTGAGACCCTCATCATAAAATATATCTTTCAATATATTATCATTTGTCAAAAAAATACAATCATCATCTTTTAAAGTAAGAGCACAAGCTAATTGTATGGCATCTAAAGATCTTAAACCTTTTGTCCCATATTCCATAAGCAATGTTGAGGCTGATTTCATTATTCCACTGTTCAAATTAATCCACACAAAATTATCATAATCGTTCTCAAAGCATGAAATAACATTAATTGCTATTTCTTCGTCAATTTCTTCCATTCGACCTTTCGCATTAAAGCAGAGCGAAATTCTAAATCCGCAAGTTCTGATAATACAACTATGTCAATATTATTATTGAAGTAAGTTTCTAATTCAACAGAACCTTCTTCTTCATTGTAAAGTTTGAGAATAGAAGAAGTATCGAAGAAAGCTTTCACAGTTGACTCCTTCGTTCATCCAGAACTGCCTGACTCAAGGAGCCTTTATAATTTTTCAATAGTTTTTTAGATTTTTTAAATGAAAAAGTCTTTTCTCTTTTGGGGATTACATTTTGAATTTCGAAATCTTCGAGAAAAGTAATAAGTACATTAATCGTTTTATCAAATTTTACATCATGAATCATTTTTATTCTACCATGATCATAAACACCTTTTACAGTTAGCATGACTTTCTCCTTTATATTCTATCTGTTTGCTTTATCAGTCACTCTTATTCTGAATTAAAAAATATTGAACAAATCCCATTTTCTTAATTCCCCATAATATCGTGGCAAAAATCATAAAAAGCAGAAACATACTGTAAGGACTTTTTGAAATGAGAATTACAACTGCAATGCTTCCCCAAAGCAAACTAACAAAATTAATCGATAAAACAGCCTGTTTGTGAGTCATTCCCAAAGTTAATAATTTATGATGAATGTGTTCTTTATCGGCAACAAATGGATGCACACCTTTTCTCAAGCGCCGGATGAAAGCGAGGATTGTATCGGTTATGGGTATTCCCAGCACAATAATTGGAATTAACATTGCAACGCCTGTTGAATCACGAAACGTGCCATTAATGGAAAAACATGCCAACATGAATCCTAGAAATAAGCTTCCTGAATCGCCTAAAAATATTTTTGCCGGGTTAAAATTAAAGATCAAAAATGCCAGCAACGAACCAGCCAGTATTGCTGCGGGAAATGCAGATGCAATGTTTCCAAACCACAGGGAGATAAATAACATCAGGCAAGCAGCTATGAAACTGATCCCGGCTGCTAAGCCATCCAACCCATCAATTAAATTTAACGCGTTGGTAATGAAAACAATCCAGAGCAAAGTTACCGGCACACTAAAAACACCTAATGCGATAGAACCGCCAAAGGGACTAACAATTACAGATATTTTGTAACCGAACAACACAACAATTGATCCTGCTAAAAACTGCACGGCAAACTTCTCAAACCAATAAGCGCCCTTTATGTCGTCATAAATTCCAACTAACAATATCAAAAACCCGCCCAATAGAAATACAAATATTTCACGGATAAGATGTGCCAGGCTTGGACCAGCAAAAATCCAAATAATAGAAAAGCTGAGTAGAAAGGCTCCGAAAATTGCTATTCCCCCCAGGAGTGGGATACGTTTTTGATGAATGGATCGATTATTTGGTTTAGCGCAAATATTATATTTGAAGGCAACCTTTTTAATCACGAGCGTTAAAAACAATGTGATTAAAAATGCTGTTATATTTGTTACAATTAATAATGTCATGATTAGCTCCGCTACTTCCACCAGTTAAAAGCAAAGAATTTAAATTTTAAGAACAAATATTGTACCAATCTTGGTATAATCGACTGTATTTTCATCTGTTAATTGAAAAAATAGTTTTAGTGAAAAAACCATTAATAAATTACAAAAACATGGTATTAAATACAACAAAAATTTTTGTTTCAGCATATTAGTCTTTCAAATAGTCTTTCCATGTCACTAATTAATCGCTGATATGAAAATTTATGTAGTGCAAATTTCTGTGCACGCATCGTAATTCTTTTGTTAATTTTTTCATCAGTTAATAACAGTTTTATTTTATTGACCATCTCTTCATCATCGTCAACATCACACAGAAATCCTGTTTCATTATTTTTAACAATGTCCGGAACACCACCAACGTTTGTTGCCACAACAGGCACCTTGGCTGCCATTGCTTCAATAATTGTTAAAGGTGTTCCTTCATTTCTAGACGTGAGAGCCAATAAATCTATTCCTGAATAAATATTCTCAATGTCAGGTCTCCAATTTAAAAAATGTACATTCCCATTGTTTTCATTTCTTGCAAACTTTTCTTTGCGTTTACCATCGCCAACAATACACAAATGAACACTCAAACCATTCTTTTTTAATTTCATAAAAACTCGAAAAATCATCTCAAAATTTTTTATTGGTACGATTCTGCCAATCATCGCTATCAGTTTTTCATCATCTTTTATATTTAGCTCTTTTTTTAAATTGCCATTTTTTCTTATCTTCATAAATGGCTTTAACTGAATACCTAAAGGTATTATTTCTGTTTTTTCAAAATTTGAAATTTTATATTTATTCACAATGTCCATTTGTTGGCTTTTACTGAGAACAATAATTTTAGTTGAGAGTTTTGAGAGAATCCTTTCTATTAATATTATTATTTTCGTTGTAACAATATTAAAATATTCACTAAACACATGCCCATGATAAGTGTGAACAACAATTGGAACATTAGCCAAAAACGAAGCAATTCTACCAATTGCTCCAGCTTTAGCAGTGTGAGTTTCAACTATATCTGGTTTTTCCTTTTTTATTATTTTATATAGTTTAATTAATGATTTAATATCACCCACAATATTTGTTTCTCGCTTCATTTCATTGAGGATTTCAATCCGGATTCCCATATCTTTCAATTCTTCGAATCTGCAGCTCTCATCCTTTTCCACGCTTCCACCGATGAGAAAGGTTTCAAATTTTTCTTTCGGCATGTATCTCGATAACACCTCAGTGTGTTTTGCCGGGCCACCAATACAAATACGTGATTGAATCCGGATTATTTTAATAGGTCGTTTTCTCATTTTAGCATTCTAATTACATTTTCATATTCTTGAACAGTTTGGCAACAACATTCTTTCCAATCGAATCGTTTTAAATTTATATGTCCTTTATGTACAAGTTCTTTTCGCAACTGATCGCTGCAAATTACTTCATAAATATTATTTGCGATATCATCCACATCAAGCGGATCAAACATATTTGCTGCATCTCCCACTACTTCTGGAATTGATGACGCATTTGAAGCAGCAACAGGTATCCCTGCCGCCATAGCCTCTAAGGGAGTGAAGCCAAATCCCTCAAATGTCGACGCCGTTACAAAAACATCTGCATTTTGATAGATTGTTATTAAATCATCTTCGCTCACAAATCTTGTTAACACAATTTGATCTTTAAGACCGAGTTCATTTATTAACTCAAAAATCTTTTTAAACTTCCAGTTTTCTCTCCCAATTATTACTAACTTATGTGGCAAGTTATATTTCTTTTTTATTATTTCAAATGCTTTAATCAATCTCAGGTAATTTTTTCTGGGCTCTAAATGTCCCACAGACAAAATGTATTTGTCAGACAAACCGTGTTTTTCTCTGGCGATTTCCAATTTCTTTGAGTTAGATTTTTTTTGATATTTTCCTTTGTCCATCCCTTCGTAAATTACGCTAATCTTATCCGGATTTGTATTAAATGTGTTTATAATATCCTTTTTTGTAAACTCTGAAATTGTTATTACTTTTACCGCCTTCTCAACCGAATCCCTTATCATTTTCTTTAAAAATGTTCTTCGTAACAATGTATAATTTTGGGGAAAATGAAAAAATCCCAAATCGTGAATTGTAATTAGTGATGGTATATCAATTCCCAATGGAATATAAGATATTGGCGAATGTAATAAATCTATTTTATATTCTTTTAATAACTTTGGCCATAAATATTTTTCTCGCATTATTCTGGTTATGGCTTTGTTGGAAATCACTTTTACTTTCTTAAATACTTCTTTGTTTTTAAATTGATTTTTTGATTCATAAGTGTCTTCAGCAAGGAAAATTATTAGTTCAAAATCAAAATCATTTGAATGCAAATACTCAATTAACTGATTGAGATAAGTTCCGAGTCCTCCGCTTTCTTCTGTTAATACAAGCGCATTTAGGGCGATCTTTTTTTTCATTACATTTAAATTAATTTTTATCTCACTTTTCTTAACTAATATATCATTTGAGTTCTTTGTTTTTTTCAAAAAAGATCATCTTATAAAGAGTCTCTGAAGCGATTTGATGTCCATATCCATTCCAATGGGCATCATTTTTAAAATTAAACATCTGTTTATTCCTTTTATAATCCGATTCAAATACTTTGTGCAAATCGATAAATTTTATATCGTATTTAGTACAAAACTTATGGGCGATTTTATTTAATTGTAACGCACCTCTATCATAATACGCCTTGCTATCTATTCCTTGATAAATTATATTTCTGTATCCATCCATTATAATGACGACTTCCATTTTTTTCTGGTAACAGTATTTCTTAACTTCATTGAAAATATAGTCAGTAAGAACTTCGATTTCGTTTATATAATCAAATATTTCTGTAATATCAATATTTGCTTGATAAGACTCATTGCCAGTAACTGTACCACCTAATATTAACTTTCTTAAATTGTTAAATCTTATTCCTTTTCTATACACAAAATATCTCCAAATAGCACTCTTTTCTCTAATAAAATGATACCATTTTCTATCCAATTTTTTGGGCTGAATTTCTCCTATAACCTTCCCATTTTCAATGTAAATTTTCAAAAAGCAGCTTGTATATACACCATCTACTTTTTTAAAAGATTCAACAAAATCATTATGTGTTAAAAGTATTACTAATAAATCCGGTTTAAATTGTGTTACTTCTTTTCGTATTAAATGGAGATATTGAGATAATGGCGCTCCACTTATTCCAAATCTATATACATCAAAACTATCCTTCCCTAATTTTGATTCTAATTTTTCAGCAAAACTTTCGTTAAAGCTTACTTGCAATGCTTCCACAAAAGAATCGCCGATTACTGCAATTCTATATTTTCCAGTATCTTTTTTTGTATCATAATGTGTATGGGCTGAATTCCAACCATTATTATTTATACTATAGTTAGCTTTGATTTCTGAGGCTTTTCTGTAGATTCCTTTTTGATTTGGTGCATACTTTATAACACTATTTACAAAATCTAATTTTAGAATATCTGACGGTCTAAGTATAAATCGAAAAAATAAAAATTCTGATAATAATAGAACACAAAAAACACTTATTACTAATAGAATTAAATTTGTCAACATGTTTCTTTTCATGTATTTAACCCTTAATATTTTGCCTAACTTTAGAATTCATATTATTTCTAAATTACAATTGTTAGTTGACACACATTGCGCCATTTGACTGTCTATCTTTCGCTATAAAATTCAGAGCTAGAAAAAGAAACAATAATTCAAAAATAAAAAAAGATGACACAACAGCAAAATCTCCTCTTAATTCACTGAAGATATAAGGGAAAGCCAGTGAATAAACAATAATCACATAAAATTCTTTCAAATTGAAAGTAAGAATTTTATATAATCCACTGACAGCCAAACCGAATAGAAACATACCTAAAATTATCCCAACAACATGAAAATTAAGATAAAATTCCCCTAGGAGCGAAGTTGCTATTGATGCGTTCGCTGCAAAATGTTTTGGATATAATGACTTTGTAACATAATAACCTGCTCCCTGAGGTTTTTCCGGCCAAATTCTTGAAGGAATTGGTTTAAACAATAAATTGAAGAATGTTTTACCATATTGATAATCAAGCTTTTGAGGAACATATTTAATTATATCTTTTACTCTAATTAATTGATCGAAATTTTCAACCAGTTTTTTATATGTAATAACGGTACCTAACCTGTACCTTTCTTTATTTTCCATTCTGTTTGTATTTTTAAGACCAAATTCTCTATACTGACCATACAACAGTAAAAACAAATAAAGTATTAAAGCAAATATTGAAACAGGTATTAGCTTTAACCTATATTTAATATAATGATAACTAACTAACAGCGAAATGATCAAAAAAACAAAATGCCCTCTTTCTCCTAAAAATACCAACAGTATAGATGCGGTCACAAAATATACTAAAAATAAAATTGAAAATTTCCCTCTTTTTAATTGAAAGCCAAACCATATTAATACGGGTATTTTTATTAAAATAACTCCCATGTACAAAAAGGCTGAGCCCGTGAGCAGCTTTACCATTGAACCTGTTATGTTTTCAATATAATTGGATAAGCCTCCGGATGCTTTCACAATTAAAAAAAATGATAAAAAACTAATTGCAGAGTAAAATAGGGTTACCAGAAAAACTTTATTTACTGAATGTCTTTGATATCGCTTAACTCTAATTTTGAGAAATATTTTGCTTAAATTTGAATAATAGCCGATCAAGAATGCGTGAAAGCTGATGATTGAGTACACTATAGCATATGCATAAAATTTTTCTTCATTTTGCAACTCATCAAATCTGTTTAATAGCAAGTCAATCGAACTTATGACAAATATAATAAAATAAAAGAAAACTACTATCACAATTGGTGAAAAAATATCTACTTTTCCCTTTATATATTTTTCATAAAAAAGGGGCAAAACTAATAATACAAACAAATAATTAATTAAAACTTTGATTCCAAAGAAGTCTTTATTATATGAACTCAACAAAAAAGTTGTTTCAAATAAAATAAAAACAAAAAAACACTTTAAAAACAAAAAGTTTTTCTTCAAAGAATCATTCATTTTTTAGACCGATTTCTTACTCCTGCAATTAATCCTGAAACCAAAGCAGAAAATCTGCTTGATAATTTTTCTGAACCATTAAAAAAAATCTTTCTGACAAACATTCTGGACAGCCTTTCAAAAAATATAAAGCTGCTAAACAGCAAAATTAGAAATGAATTTGTATCAAACCTCTTTTTCAACAATATAAGATAATTTCTCATCCGGTAATAATCGCGAAAGCTTTTTTCCGTAGTTGCGCTCACTTTGTGCCAAATTAATGCTTCCGGTATGTACACAATTTTAAAGAACTTCTTTGCTCTCAGACAAAAATCAACATCCTCGTAATACATAAAATAGTCCGCATCGAGCAAACCTATTTTTTCGAAGACTTCCCGCCGTATCAACATGCAGCAGCCGGATAAAAAATCAACTTCTTTTTCCCGGTTGTATTGTTTTTTATCTATTTTATTCTCACCATATTGAAAGGTTCTTTTTGTTGTTTTTGTTAAACCGCCCCCGGCTGACCATATTTTTGCCGGTTCGTTATAGTAATATATTTTTCCGCCAATGATACCAATATTTTTTTCTTCAGTAGCCCCTTTTATCAGAATAGATAAAAATCTTTCATCAACAACAGTATCATTATTCAACAAAAGAACATAATCTGAATTTCCTTTTAAAGCAAATTCAATTCCAACATTGTTTCCGCCAGCAAACCCAAGATTATTGTTATTTTGGATTAAATTAATATTATCTACATTTTCTAATTCTTTTATTGAATCATAAGTGGAATTATTATCAACGACAATAATTTCATTATTGTAATAGATCAATTGTTTGAGCGATTCGATACACTCAATCGTATCATAAGAATTATTCCAATTCACTAAAATTATGGACACTTTGGGATTTTCAAAACTATTCTGAATACTATTCATCAAAGATTACTTTTTAATTGCCTACTTTTTCTTCATAGCAAAAATTAGGTAGCGAAATGTAAAAAAATTGCTAAACAGGCGCAAAGAAATAATATTTAAAAAACGGATCATTTTACCCATACTCCGATCAACTCTCGTCATCTCAAATCCTGCTTCCCAAAACATTTTTTCAACTGATCTTTTTGTAAAAAACCGAATGTGTGTATCGTCTAATATGCCCTCGCTTTTGTATTCCCATTTACCTCCAGCCAAATTGAACAATACAGACCAGTGCTGAATATTGGGAATACTTGCCAAAATGAATCCACCTGTTTTTAAAAATGGCTTTATCTTTTTTAAAACAAACCAGGGATCGTATAAATGTTCTAAAACATCCGCAAAGATTATACAATCGAAATATTCTTTATCAAATGGCAGCTCTATTTTTTCTATGTCACCAATAATAACCCTATCTAAATTTTTCTCAGCTTCGGATTTCAATTTGTCATTAATTTCAATACCATAAACATGCGCTGCTTTATTTTCTTTTTTTAGTAAATATCCTGTGCTGCCATTGCCACAACCAATTTCCAGCACATTGTCTATTCTACGACCTTCTGGCAGCAGAGCTAACAAATCAGTGCGCTTATTTCTATAATAAAGTTTATCCTTGTTTAGATTCATTTAAAAATATTTTTAGCTTTCAATGTTGATATAAATGTATTCAAAACGATATAATCCGCCTCATCACCTTTAACCATAACAAATATAACATAATATACAAAAACAAATGTGACAAAGCTAACAAATAACAACACTATTAAATTATCAACTAGAAATACATATTTTACACACCACAAAACGATTCCGCCCATTAAGCTGAGAAGAAAAGGCTTGAGATATTTTGTATCATATGGATGTATTCTCAATTTTTTATAAACCTGGTACAGCATTATCAAATTAAGAAGCACGAAGGAAATTGCTGTAGCTAACGCCGCTCCATTGATGCCTAACCTGGGAATTAGAACTAAGTTCAAAACAAAATTCAAAACACAAACAATTATTGTAATATACATCATCACTTTTTCGTTTTCTGACATCATAAGTAGATGTTGCACAGAACCTACGGCAGAATTAATAATATGCGCGACTGCTAATATTATCAAACTTAAATATCCAGCTTCAAAAGCATTGCCAAAAATTGCCAGGATATCTTTAGAAAGAATCACTATTATTAAAAACAATGGAAAACTTAATGTGAACATCCATTTTGTTATGATTTTGAAAAGTGATGCTAACTCATCATGTCGTTTTTTGTTATACAAATCCGATATTCTCGGTGCGAACAGATGAGAAAACGAAATATAAATAAAATTTAAAAAAAATGCCGTCCTTAGCGCAGCGCTATAAACTCCCACATCGGCTGATGTCTTAAAATAACCAAGCATCAACACATCAGTCCACATGATGATTAAATTTAAAACACTAACGAACATCAGTGGCGCAGAAAACCGGAACAGTTTCTTTGTTTCATATATAGGTTTTACTTCTCCATTGAGAATATCAGGAAACAGTTGTTTCACAAATATTATCGACAATGTCGCTGACACGAAAAATGCTCCGACATAAGCTATCGTAACTCCCTTTATTTGCCAACCAAACAAATAAAACAAAATCAGTACTACAAAAATATTTAAAAGTGGATTTGTGAAAAATTCAACATAAACCCTGTATTTCAAAGTATGAAATGCCTGCGTTACAGAAAGAGCTACTAACGCGATTGTTGAAAAAGGCAGCGAAATAGCCAATATTTTAAGGACTGCTTTTAATTCTGTTTTGAAAAAAATATGATTTGCTATAAAATCTGCGCTGAAATAAACAGTAGAACCGATTAACAAGCTCGCTAATAACACGATTAAAAATGAACTGTTGATGACACCCTTGATTCTTTGCTTGTCTTTTTGTCCTTCAAAGAGCGCCACATACTTCAGGACGCCAACATCAAGTCCCAACCGGGAAAAAACACCTGAAAATTCCAAAATTACAACACCCAAAAAGAACAATCCCATTTTTTCAGCGCCCAAAATCCACGCCAACATTAATAAATACAAATAACGAATACCGGCATTAAATATCCGACCGATTAGATCTATTCTCACCCCTTCAACAATTGTTTTTAAATTCTCTACATTTTTAGATGCGCTTTTTTGAGTTTCATTCATATTTGTTTTTTCGAGTTACCTATCTATTCTAAAAAAAAACAAACCGCTAATTTCGCGAATTGACGCTAATAAAACTTATAAAAAAAAGGATTCTAATTCGCGCAATTTGCCGTTTTTATGGCAGGCTCATCTGTGAACCGTTTAACCTGAATTATTCATAAACTAAAATATAAATATGGATAGTTTTTTTAATTCTAATTAGTTAACCACTAGTATTATTTGAAACTCAATTTTTGTCCTTTATTCCTTTATGTATGAATAATTCAGGTTATCCCGCTACCTTTAAAAATATAATGAATTATGCGGATTAAAAAACCAACAAACTAACATTCTTTTTTAATCGCTAAAGGCTCAATAATTAATACCTAATGAAAACGACAGCGACGTTGTCTTTATCTTTTTACCATTTTTCTTGAAATAATTATTACCTTGAATACTCAATCTACAAAACAGGTTGCGAATAATTTCATAAGAAGAATAAAAGACAATAGCTTGATTTTTCTCAACTGCGCCGTCCAAAAAGCCCGGATAATAAGCATCGATTGGAACAATATACTCATCGAAACTTCCGCCATAATTTTTTTGGTCTGTATTTGCGCCATGTCTTAAATATTGAAAAGAACCGGAAAAGGAAAGCCTCCTTGTTTGTTGATATTTAAGACTGAAAGTAAACAAATCGCTGTTGGGCTCCATCCAATGTCCTAACGCGCTATTGTAGTGCGTATATTGTAATTCATTTTCATGCGTATATACATAAGGTCGAATCCTGGCGTATTCCAATCTTACATCAAAATTATTTAGCTTTAGTGGCTCCGTCCAAAAAACGCCGCTGCTAAATCCATATTTATTGCCATACCAACCTGTACCGAGTTTGGTGGTGGTCAGGTCATCAACTAACAATTCACCATAAACCTTTATGTTTTTAAACGCTGTGAATTTAAAATCCAATCCCATCATCATATTGTCCGGGCTGCCCAGGTAATGCTCGGCGCTACGAAAAAACATAACCGGGTTTAAATACGACGGCTCAAAGCTTCGTCCTTTAAAAATCACAGTTTCGGAAAGTCCTATCGAGAGCCAGTCCCAGGGCGCAACTTCCAGCCGGTGTGCTGCCAGGTATTTTTTATCCTGGAGTTTGTCTTCCAACTGGAAATGATAATCGATCAAAAACGCATAGATGCTGGTAAATTTAAATTTTTTGTGCCTGTATTCGAACTTTAACTGATCATAGGATGTGGCATAATCGGAGAGAAGCAAACTGCCAGTATTAGTGCTCCCCCAGTAGTTTTTAAATTTTCCATAAATGAGTTGAAAATTTTTAATTCCAAATTTTAGATATGCTTTCGTTTCATCATGATAAATAAAATCCGCTGAAGTCGCCCGGACAAAACCAAGTCCTGGAAGCGTGTAATTTCCCAACGGGTATTTTTGATCGCCCCATTCTTTATTATCCCGAACATCGACAAAAAAGCCAAAATATTTTGTTAAGTAGCCCCAGACCTGAAATCCATTAGTAAAGTGAAATGCTTTTTCCGGCTTATTTGTTGAATCCGGTCTGCGGTAATTTATTTTGTAACGATAAACCGGATCGAAGAAAACTTTAATCTGTTCATCCTGCCAACTGATAAAGTTACGGTTGTTTTTATAGAAAAGTGATGGAAAAAATTTTTTAATTGTTTTCTGATTTTTGACTTTTTGGATTCGCGACCGATATTTTAACTTTTGTGACTTTTCTTTTCCAAGCTCTTCTCGAAATTCAAATTCTAAAAAACTCAATTGTTCCTGTTCAACTTTATTGAGAACGAATCCTTGATCTACATTTTCCTTTAACTGTTTCAGGTAGTTTGCAAACTCTTTCCGAGACAGCGGTTTAGTATGATTTAAAACTCCTCTGACAGCATGTTTAGTTTCCATCCTTTCCAAAAAATCGTAAGCCCAGTGATTTAAGGGTACATAAGGTGATTGAGAATAAACAGTTTGATGCAGTAACAACATGCAAAGCAGCAATATTAGATTTATCAATTTTGTTTTGTTTTGCATAAGGAAGATCATCAAAAACATTCTCAGCCTTAAAATTCCAAATCACAAACACTAATTATCAAAATTCCAAGCTCCAAACAATAAATTCCAATATTCAAATTCCAATTCTGCATTTACGAGATATGTGTTTGAATTTTGGAATTTGAGATTTATTTGGAATTTGGGTTTTGGATTTTGGAATTTTCTTCAATTTTAAACATTATTTAATTATTTAGAATAACATCACACACTTTCTGAATCATCGACTCTGTCAACTCAGGATACATGGGCAAGCTCAAAAACCGATCGGCACATTTTTCAGCCTCGGGAAAATCTCCCTTTTTTAGTCCCAGGTATTGGTAAGCTGGCGTCAGGTGCAACGGATATGGATAGTGGATTCCACTGGCAATTCCCGCATCTGAAAGTTTTTGTTGAAGCCCATCTCTGCCTTCAACCTGAATAACGTAGAGATGATAAACCGGTGTTGTGTTTTCTAATTCAACAGGTGTTATTACGCCAGCAACGTTTTTTAATAATTCATTATAAACATAAGCATTCTTCCGCCGACTTTCGTTCCACTGATCCAAATATTTTAATTTAACATCAAGCACAGCAGCCTGGACTGAATCCAAGCGTGAATTACCACCTTCTTCTTCATGGATGTATTTCTTCAAACTTCCGTGATCTGCTAATTTTTCAACCTGCGTGGCAATCTCTTCGTTGTTAGTAGCGATCGCGCCTCCATCGCCGTAAGCGCCTAAATTTTTACCGGGATAAAAACTGAAACAGGCAACATCGCCAAAAGTTCCCACTCGCTTTCCAAAATAATAGGCGCCGTGTGCCTGGGCAGCGTCTTCAACTATCTTTAAATTATATTTTTGGGCTATTTCAATAATCGGATCCATGTCTGCCGGCTGCCCAAAAAGATGAACCGGAATAATGGCTTTTGTTTTTTGTGTGATTTTTTCTTCTATCTTTGAAATGTTTATGTTGTATGTTTCCGGATTTATATCGACAAACACGATTTTTGCACCGGCTTGCGTAATGGCTTCTGTGGTAGCGATGAATGTATCCGGTGTTGTAATTACTTCATCTCCCGGTCCAATACCAACAGCGCGTAATGCTAAATAAATTGCATCTGTCCCATTGGCAACGCCGACCGCATATTTTACGTCGCAATATTCAGCAAAATTCTTTTGGAACTGTTTAACCGCAGGACCTTTCACATAAGCACAGCTTTCCACAACAGATAGAATTGCTTCATTTACTTCATCTTTGATACTTTGGTATTGCGCTTTCAAATCTAAAAAGGGAACATTCTGTTGCATTTGACCTCCTGGTTGGGTGACTTTTAATTGTTATAACGAGAATAGTAATAACATATTCATTTCTATTTAGTTTGTTCGATCAATTTTTGTTGCCACAAACACCAAAATCAGGTGACCGCTCTATCGTGCACCACAATTGGAATAGCACAGACTTTCCAGAACCGCACAGCATTCAGGAGTGCACGGAGTGAAGCACTTTTATATTAGCATCGCGTTTTGAGTTTATGCAACTCCGGCCAAATTAGTCAAAACCCTTTTCGGCATAGTTTTCAATAGCACTTGCTCTGCTGGTTTTGGTACTTTGATGGGGACAAACAACGACATTGGATAAAGATAGCCATCTGCTTCGGTTTTATCCTCATCGATAACCCGATACATTTTAACAATCTCTGCCTCTTTATCCGGTAGTGTAAAATAAACTTTTCCCAGAATTAAGCTAGCAGGATTGCTATCGTTGTTGATACAAATTACAAAATTTTTCATCGAATAAACCTCTTGATTTTGAAATCCTTTCGACCAATTCCATGCGCTTCAAACCAATGGATTTCAGCGTTAAATATTTGGCTGCCGAATAGTTGAACTTGAGCGACTCCCTTCATTTTTCGCCAACGACCCTTGCCGTAAGTACGTTCCAAATATCTTCGGATATACACGCCGCGTCCAGTCGCGATTGTTTCAATATCCTTGATCTCACCCAGGATTTCGAAATTATCCATTTTAGTTGTTGTCTTTTTTTTTGCTGGTTTTATTTATTTCAAATTAGATTGTTCGATCAATTTTTGTTGCAGCCAAAGATTAATCAATTAGCTCACACAACTCAACACTCGCCCTCCCATCCCCAAAGTGTTTCTTTTGAGGACTGTCAGGTGAAAAATTTATTATTGCCTCCAAAATTTTATCATAATTAGCGCCAACAATACAATTCCATCCATCCTCGACTGTTTCCACCCATTCGGTTTCATCCCGTAATGTAATACAAGGTATCTCATAAAAATAGGCTTCTTTTTGAACGCCACCGGAATCTGTTAATATTTTTTGAGCATTCTTTTCCAATACAATCATATCGATAAAACTAACCGGCTCCAATAGCTTAATGAGCTTGCTATTTTCAAGTTGGTCATGTAGTTGATACTGCTTCAAATATTTAATCGTTCTTGGATGAACCGGAAACACAATTTGTTTTTGCGAATCCACCAGCGCCGAGACAATGTTTTTCATGTTTTGAATATCATTTGTATTTTCCGCCCGATGCAATGTGAGTAATAAGTAATCTCCAGGGGAAAGAGATTCTCTTTTTAAAATTTCACTTTTTTGTTCGGCTATTGGAGCAAATTTCATGGCTGCATCGAACATCACATCACCAACATTATAAACGCCCTTGTTCATGCCTTCATTTTTCAGATTGGCTACTGCAGTTTGTGTCGGGCAAAACAGCAAATTGGACAACCTGTCAGCGACAATACGATTTATCTCCTCGGGCATTTTTCGATTGAAACTTCTCAGCCCGGCTTCAATGTGCGCAACATTAATGTGCAATTTGCTGGCTGAAACTGCGGCTGCCAGGGTAGAATTTGTATCACCATAAACGAGTACCAAACCAGGTTTTTCTTGTCGCAAATATTCTTCAACACCAATCATAATATCAGCCGTTTGCCGGGCATGGCTATCCGAACCGACTCCAAGATTAATATCCGGTTTGGGAATTTGCAAATCGTCAAAAAATATCTTTGACATCTTTTCATCATAATGCTGCCCGGTGTGCAGGATTCGCTCTTCATGCTTCTTCCTCAGTTCAGCTGAAACCGGCGCGGCTTTTACAAACTGCGGTCTTGCTCCGACTACTGTTACAATTTTCAAGCTTATTTTACCTATTCTTTAAAGTATCGTTTTATTGTCAATTAATGAGTCAATTTTGAACCGCTAATTTCGCTAATTAACGCTAATTGTTTTTATTTGAGATTTTTAAATTAGCGGAATTCGCGAAATTAGCGGTAGAAATCACTTTTGTCTTGCTCTCACCGGATAAGGCGGTCGCTTCATCTTTTTCGGTGGATTCTTTTTCAGTTCATCCATAATGACTTCTATTGCTTTTTCTAATTGCGGATCGTGCCCGGCTATTATTTCAGCAGGCAATTGCTCCACCTCGATGTCCGGCG
>JADHVV010000106.1 GCA_016783825.1 Candidatus Zhuqueibacterota bacterium
TCAATCTGGGCATGTTCAAAATATCCGGCTGAATCGTAGTGCGTTTGATAACGGAGAACACGCCAGTATTTGATATCATAGTTATTATAATCATCTGCCAGCACACTATCAATTTCCGGATTATTCAACAAAATGGGAATTGAGACCATTTTGTAGGTCATACTTTTTAAATTCAATGGTACAACTTGGCGTTCTATTTTAACCTGAACTCTTGCCGGGTTGGTTTGCGGATCCGTCGGGGGGTAAGTGACCACATTCTGATCATCTGATAATTCGATATAATATTCAATGCCTCGGTAGGTGACTGAATCTGATGGAATGGTAAAATTGAGAGTGTCGCCAGTCGCTGTTAAATCGATATATTGCCAATTACTTTCGCCGGCATTACGATAGTACAACCGGCGAGTTGTCGGTTGAAAATTTTCTGTAGGTGTTACAGTGATATCCAAATTTTTTCCGGCAACCGGTGTTGTATCAGGTTCAACTTGCATTGACTTTGGGGATTGAACATAATATTCAACAAGTTCAAATTGAAAATCATCCGCCCACGCGCCCCATCCTTTGTTCATAACTGTACCGACATCTTGAGCATAATACATATTACTTATTTGGACAGTGTCTCCGGCTGTTTCTACAACGATTAATTTCATCTTAGTACACTCATTAAATGTACCTGCCGGTACCGTTACAGTCTCGGTAAGACTTTCAACAATCCATTTATAGTTCCCACCCATGTCTGGCGCATAGCATTCCCAAGTGTAACCTACGTATAATGTTTCGGGGAAATTCAGCCAGTGAAGAGGTGGATCGAAAATACTTGCAGAAACTAAACCGGCTTCATCAAGAATCCCATAATCTTGCACACAGCAGTTATTTACCTCTGCTTCAATTCCGCTGTAGTTAGATGGAGTACCAATAAGAGCGAACGGTAACTTAAGTTCTATTATCCCGCCACTCACACCAATATAACCAGGTCCTTCCAATCCCTGTGGTACATCTGAACTGCTGCCATTATAGCCAAGACTCCATTGAGAAATGGCATAGTCATAACCAATCCCAAGCTGCATTCTATCATAAGGGCCATCACTGTTTACAGAGAATTGATAAATTCCTTCATTGGGTGAGGGTCCATTCCCGAAATTTGTATTCACATTATCCCATAAGTCCAAACGAAGATATAAATTTTCAGTATCTTGTGCTACATAAAGAGCTTTAATATCATCCCCAGTATAGGATGGTGAATCATCTCCTTGAGCATCTGTCACTAAAACGTTTATACCACTCCAATCATCAGGATTTCCATCAACATTAATGGTTTTTGTTGGTATGTCGATCTGCACAATATCCGGAGATTCTCCAAAAGCTCCCATTATAATACTGGTAGAATCTACCCTCATCCATGAATACCAAATCATTTCATCAGAACCATCATCTGCTGTCATCCTTTGCTTCTGTCGAAAATATTCTTTACCGTTTATCAAATCCAGACTCTCGATCTCCATTCTGGATGTTGTAGGCTTATACTCACCTTGAAACATGTCGGTATGCTCCACCCAATAGTCTCCGACATGGAAAGGATAATAATCGGTTCCTGTCTGAGCAGAGACGATTTTTAGTTGAGCGAGAAAACAACTCAAAAGTATTACAAAATTAGTAATAAAAGATTTGTTTACTGTTTTCATCGTCTTGTCCTTATTGTTTATCATCTTTCCGGCGGCTTTGGTGGTAAATCCAAATCGCCTAACACTTCAACCCCCGAGTGAGTTGCTTCTTGCACAGATTCCCTGCTATCCTGGCCCGGCACAAATATAGTTCCAATATTCGATGAGATGTTTGTAAGCCGGCTGTTCACTAAATCGTTTGTTGTTGCTGCCTTCCCGGTACTTGGTACAGGTGAACTGAGCGCAAATTCATACAGGCCTGTTTGACCGGCTGTTGCGAGTAATTGGTTTGTCTCCACCTTTTGCTCAGCTTTTTTGAAATCAGGATCTATTTTTTTTGCCTGCTCAAAAAATTTGGCGGCTTGTCCAAAATCACCTCTATTTTCCATTTGCAATCCTTTGCAGTAATTTAAAAATGCCTGCAAATTTTTTGTGGGAATTTCTTGAATCTTCATTCGTTCCTGAACAGTTAAAACAATGTTCATTTCATTAAGAAGACTGAAAACCAGGTCTTTTTCCATTTTGAATAAATTGCGCAGTCCATCTTTTTGATTGGATAAACCCGGGAAGTAATTGTCTTTCACATCCCAAAAGCCAACATTTAGCTCCACATTATTTTTATCTGAAACATCATAATTTCCGTGGACAATTTTAGCAGCGCCAAGCAGTTTGCCGAATCGAGGCGCGGTTCCCTCTTCAACCATACCACTCTGTCCCATGGAGATCTCATTGAACATGGCTTGCAACCGGATTCTTTCGATCACTTTCAAACCATTTACCTGGCTCAAATCAGTGATCATCATTTCACCAATGCCAATGCCAAGCTCTGCAAAAGTTTTATTTTCGCCCTGGTAAGTAAATGGAAATACTGCGACTGATTTGGGAGATATATCTGCAACATTCAGGTTCTTTTCTTGAGCTAATAGTTGCTGCATTTCACTGCGAATGAGTTCCCTGTTAAGCGTTTCATAACGAAGGGACATTTGTTTGCGATAGGGAGATAGAAGTGAGACGTCATTATAAAGTTTATAAATTTTCAGGGCAGCCGTATTATTACTTTGCTTTTCAAAAAGTTGTCCCAGAAAATAAAGTGTTTTTCCGTTTTTTCTATCAAGCCGGAAAGCTTTGCTTAAAAGTTTTTTAGCATAGGCATAGTTTTGCAATTCCAAACTGATTATGCCAAGTTCTAAAAAACCGGTTGCATCGCTGGGATTTTGTTTTACAAAAGATTTGTATCTCAATATATCAGCTCGATATTGTTTGGTTGATCGCTTGCGGTTCACATTTGTCGGGGCGCAGCTTTGCCAAAAAACCGATGCAACAAGAATAAAAATGACGAATATATTTCGTTTATTATGCAAAATGGTCTCCTTAAATTCTGTTATAACGTTTTAAATAATAATAAAAAAGCCGGTGGTTTTGAATTGCAAAAGGTATGCCTAAAAATCCCATTTATTTTACAAACAAACTTAATTAGCAAAATATCAATTAGTTAAGCCGGCATTGATTTAAAATACAAATTTTAAAGGATTTCATTGTTTGCTTTTTATTGATACAATGGGACAATTCTGAAGTTAGATTTGAAATTTTCTGTTGATATTTCATACAATATGTATTACCTTAATGTAAAAACTATAATAATAAAACCCCGATTTATCATAAGTTAAGTAACTGTTATGCAAAATCGGGGTATTACCTTAATTTCAGAGTTCAACAGCATTGTAATTAACTTCAAAAAAAGCAAATGTGACTTCAGGTAATCCGCAATTAATCTTATCGGCGAGATGAATTAGAAAATTTATGAATAGCCATGAGATTTATCTCGTGGATTCTGAAAAAAACTTCCCAAATTCACTGGGTTTTAACCCATTGTTATGATAGCTCTCAGGCTAAAGCCCGTTTTCTATTGTGTGTAGTTAATCATTATCCCCGACATAAATATCGGGGCAATTCAATCACAAATCAGCCATTAAAATCAGTTGTGAATTAAATACATATCCGTTGAATTCTGAATTCAGCCTATTTAAGAATTGTTATTATAAGGAGCAAAAAAATGACTGCGCAGGAAGAGAAAAACCCGGATTTTTTCAATGAAGAAGTAAAAAGATACCTTAAAAAACATTATAATATTGATGGCAAAATTCACCGCCTGGTGAGCTATGACGATCAAAATTTCCTTGTAACTGATAAAAAAAATACAAAGCATGTTTTAAAAATCTCCAACACAATAGAAAAAAAAGAATTTTTAAATGCCCAAAGCGAAGTTTTGAAATATCTGAAAAAGAAATGTTCAAACTATCAATTTCCAAATCATTTTGAAACTGCCGAAGGAAAAATAATTTTGTCAATTAAGGATGATTCAGGGTTCAGTTATTTTGCGCGTTTATTAAATTATGTCCCGGGTACATTTTTGAGGGATTTGAAAAACCATTCCGAAAATCTCCTTTATAAATTTGGTGAATTTTTAGCAACAATGGATAAAGCTTTGCTGGAATTTGATCATCCGGCATTTCATCGGAATTTTACCTGGGATTTGAAAAATGCTTTGCAAGCGTACGACAGGCTGAAATATATAAAATCCTCACATAAACGGAGAATCGCCGAATATTTTTTGCTGCAGTTTGAAACTCATGTTTCGCCACAATTTCACAGGCTGCGTTCGAGTCTTATTCATGGTGATGCAAATGACTGGAATGTATTAATATCCCAAAATGAATCCGGGGGGGAAATAGTTGGCGTTATTGATTTCGGCGATATGGTCTTCTCTCAAACAATAAATGAACTGGCGATTGCGCTGGTTTACGTTTTGTTCAACAAAGAAAATCCTCTGGCAACAGCAAAACACGTTATCCGAGGGTATAACAGTGTATTGCCTTTGGAAGAGTTGGAGCTTGAATTATTGTACCACTTGATCTGTGGACGACTCTGCATTGGTGTTACCATGTACGCTTTGTCAAGTTTAAAATACCCGGAAAATGACTATGTTACAATTTCAGAAAAACCAGCCTGGGAGTTGTTAGAAAAATTAATTCGAATCAATCCGAGACAAGCAGAGAAGGAATTCAAACAAGCTTGTCAAATGGTGGATTCTTTTAACTCAAACAGGTTGCATCAAAAACAAATCTTAAATCTTCGCCAACAATATATCGGTAAATCGTTGAGTATATCTTATGACAAGCCATTAAAAATTGTCCGCGGCGCTTTGCAATATCTTTATGATGATATTGGAAAAACATATTTGGATGCAGTGAACAATGTACCCCACGTTGGGCATTGTCATCCTAAAGTTGTCAAAGCCGCTCAAAAACAACTAGCAGTTTTGAATACAAACACAAGGTACCTGCACGATAACCTTGTCTTGTATGCGCAGCGCTTAACAGACAAAATACCTGATCCATTGAACGTGTGTTTCTTTACCAATTCAGGAAGTGAGGCAATTGATCTGGCGTTACGATTGGCGCGAAATTATACCGGACAAAAAGATATTATTGTTGTCGAATCTGCCTACCATGGAACCACGACTGCTGATATTGAAATTAGCGCTTACAAATTTGACGGTTCAGGAGGAAGCGGCGCCGAAAGTTACATTCACAAAGTTGAAACGCCGGATACTTACCGCGGCAGGTACAAAGCTGCTGATGCGGAAGCTGGAAAAAAATATGCAGCCCAGGTGAAAAATGTTATTGAACAGATGCAGAAAAAAAATAAAAAACCGGCTGCCTTTATCTGTGAATCTTTAATGGGCGTAGCCGGTCAAATTGTGCTGCCGGAAAATTATTTAAAGGAAGTTTTCCATTTTGTTCGCCAGGCTGACGGCTTGTGTATCGCTGATGAAGTTCAAATCGGGTTTGGCAGGGTGGGCACACATTTCTGGGGATTTGAAACCCAGGACGTTGTGCCTGACATTGTAACGTTAGGCAAACCGATTGGTAACGGATTCCCATTAGCTGCTGTTGTAACGACTCTTGAAATTGCCGATGCTTTTGCCAACGGCATGGAATATTTTAACACCTATGGCGGCAATCCGGTTTCTTGTGCTGTTGGATTGGCAGTGCTCGATGTGATTGAACAAGAAAAATTGCAAGAGAACGCGCTGAGAGTTGGGGCTTATTTGAAGAAGAGATTAGAATCGCTGAAAGATGAATTTAAATTAATAGGTGATGTGAGAGGAACTGGATTATTCATCGGGATAGAGTTAGTGCGGGATCATAAGACATTGGAACCAGCGGATACAGAAGCTGTTTCAATTGTTGAGAAAATGAAAAATAATGGGATTTTGATCAGTACGGATGGGCCATTTCACAATGTTTTAAAGATAAAACCGCCAATTATTTTTAATAGGGAGAATGCTGGTTTTTTAGTGGATACTCTTTGCCTTATTTTTTTACAAAGAAATCTTAAACATTTTTAACCACGAATTACACTAATTACACGAATTAAATTTTCACTAATTACAATAAAATCAATCTTCCTTCGGCGGATTTTTATTATAGATTGATTCGACAATGGGGAATTCGCCGAAGGAGAATTAGTGAAAATTCGTGAAATTAGTGGTTTTATTTTTTTTGTAACTTGTCGCGTTTGGTTATAAACCAATCTTTAATAAGTATACAACCAATTAACAATATGCGTAGAATTTAGGTCCTACTTAAAAAACACCTCAACCAATCGATTGAGCCCCCCCTCGCTTTCGTCGTTCCTCTTTGCAATTGGATTCTGTCCGCTATCTCCAACCTTTCCCTGGAGATGCAGGTACGAAACACGATTCTCAATGGCGATAGAAAGCTGGTTGGCAAATATTTCCAGCGTGTGTATCGTTTCTTTTGATGGCAGCAAACAATCCGAAGGATCATCAGCAAAAATAAACCCGACGATGTTTTTGTGTTTTTCATATATTGGTACTATCAAAAGATTCCACCATTGCCAGTAACGCGGCTCTTCCGATTCAATTTTCAAATCATAATAAATGTCTTTCATCCGATCAAATAAAGTCTCTTGTTTGGAGACAAAATAGGACTTCCCGATGTTGTATTCTTTTTTAAACACCGGTCGCATATCTTTCAACGGCATGGTAATTTCTTTTAATTGAATCGTTTTAATTCGGTCATCGCATGCGACTGCTTTAATATCAACCTGGTTGGTTTCAACGTTGATCATACCGATGAGAACCATGTTAAAGTCCAAAGAAAATTTTATTGACCAAACAGAATCCTTCATTATCTCCGAACCACTTAAATTCAATTTAAAAATATTCCCGGTGACTAAAAGCCTTTTTAAACGCCGGTTTCGTTTTTCTACGGAAGAATAGCGATAGAAATTTTCAATTGCCAGGGATGTCAAATTGGTAAAAATTTCCATGTTGTGGAAAATCTCCCGCGAAGGCACCAACGGTTTTACCGGCTCGTCCATGGAAATATAACCAAACGTATTGCCAGCCGGATCGGTTAAATTAAAAATGATCACATTATTTGGTTTCCACAAATTTTTATCATCCCGTTTTTGCAGGCGGCGTTCTTCTAAAAAAGGCACCATGGATTCTTGTTT
Source organism: Candidatus Zhuqueibacterota bacterium (assembly GCA_016783825.1). Taxonomy (GTDB): domain Bacteria; phylum Zhuqueibacterota; class Zhuqueibacteria; order Thermofontimicrobiales; family Thermofontimicrobiaceae; genus Nigeripontimicrobium. Next base: position 7,206 of record JADHVV010000106.1, read on the forward strand.
ATCAAAATCCTGATCCTGGTAAATAACCCTCACTTTGAACTTATCCATAAAAACTTTGTCGATAACTTCCTGGGGCACCTCAAGAATTTTTTTGCCATCAGTTTTGCCATTGGTGTAGCCGATCATTATTTGTTTCACAAACGCTTTACGTCGCCGGTCAAGCAATGCCAGGGTGGCTCGCTGAAATTGAAATGTTTTGCAAACCATTTGTGAAACTTTTTCTAATAGATGATTCAAAGAACAATCGTAACTAAAACGAATGAGTTTGGTCATATCCTGAATCATCCTGGTTTGGTCGAAATAACCATTGCTTGGAAATTTTGCCGCATTTATAGCTGATTTGAATTTGATAATTCCCCGGTAATGTGTGATTTCATTATCTTCATCCCGTTCCGGCTTTAATGAAAGCTCGGCAGGGTGAACATCGCCATGCTTGCCCACAAAGTGAGTTATAAGGGGTTTTTCGCTTGACCCGGAATCTACTCTTGCAAGCCATTGATAATATTTAGGTAATTTTTCGGAATGTAAAACATCCTCTATTGCCAATTCCAGCATTTCTTCTTCTGCGTAATTCAGTTTTTTCAGCAACGTTTCATTAACGGAAATAAACTTACCTTTTCTGTCTTGTATCGTGTATCCTTCATCGCCTTGCGTTGGTTCATCTTCCGAAAGAAATAACTTGGTATCACTCTTTACGGATTGTGTAACTTTAAATTTATCAACGGGATCGGGTTTAATTGGTTCTTCTTTTTTGTTGGGTAACCCGGTTGTTTTTCTTACCCCATCTTCAAAGTTTTTTTGCGGCGGCAGAACTTCTTTTTTCGGAGCGCTTTCCTGGAATTTCTTTTCAATAACTGAATCAACTGTCTCCTGAGTTGGCGGCTCGAAATAACCTTTTTCTATTTTTTCAAACTCTGCTGCTGTTTCACGAGTTTCGTCTTTTTCTATTGGCTGATCTTCCTGGCTGATCTGTTCTTCTTTTAGCTCACTAATTTTTATCTCTTCATTATCAAATTGATCCGGGATCAGTGAAACATCAGCTTCTTCAGCAACTTTTTCGGTTTTAACTTTGTCCTCAAAATCCTGGATTAGATCAACTTTTTCAGTATTAGTCTCGCTCTCAAATTCCCGGATCAAATCAACTTTATCTTCTACTAAACGATATGGTTTTTCCTCTTGTTGTATTTCCTGTTTTACCGGTTCTTCTTTTTGACTCAAATCTAAATTTTCACTTACTACTTCTTCTGTTATCTCCTGAACCGGGGGGATTTTCTCTTTTCTTTAAACGAACTTTCTACGTCTGTTGCCTGCCATTTTCTTTTGTATTTTTGGAGAATTTTGCTAACCGCTATTGGCAGGGTGGTTAAATGCCCCCTGACTTTCATGATATAATCAATTGCGCCCCTGGCAACAACCTCCTGGGCTAAATTGTCAGCGCCGTCATTTAACATCATAACAACCGGGACATTCAAACTGAAATTCGCAATCCCGGAAAGGATATCAAATCCTTTGCCGCCATCAATTTCATAATCAAGTAAAAGCAAATGATAATGTTGTTCTAACAATTTATCAATGCACTCATCGACTGATGTTGCCACATTTATGGAAAAAGATTCATCATGGAAACGAAGCATTTTTCGGGCTATCTCGAGGTAAGATTGGTTGTTGTCTGCCAGAAGTATATTTATTTTATCCATTTTCTACCATTATATATTTAGATTTTAGTACGAAATAGAATTTTTAAACTTAAAAACGCTGAGGGTAACAAGCAAAATAATGCATGTTATTAGATTACAAAGTTCATGCCAATTGTGTGAAGTGTCTAAACGTTGGAGATTTTTTGTTGGCTAATTTGATGAAATACAAACGATTACAGCCCCGTTTGAACTTGTAAAATATGTACTAATTGTTTATAATGTATAAAGTTACATTGCAAAATGAAATATTACATTTAATTTTTATACCGGATTTGGAATGTCGATAAACTCACAACGGACAGCAAACTTTTTGGTAATTATTTCAACCAATGCCTGCACGCCAAATTTCTCCGTATTATAATGCCATGCGTTTATATAATTGACGTTTGTTTCTTCCAACTCACGAACAATATTCTCTTTAATATCTCCACCAATAAAAACATCCGCGCCGTTTTCTTTTGTCAAAAAATAATACCGGGAACTACCACCACTTAATATTAACACCTTTTGGACATATTCAGTTCCAAAATGAAACACCTGGGATTCAGTTTCTATTTTTTCGTTTATTTGATTTATGAATTCGTCCCATTTTATTTTCGTTTTCAATTCACCTAAAAATCCTATTTCAACCGGTTTTATCGGCTTTATGTTGAGTTTTTTCATTATCATAGCATTGTTGCCAAATTCAGGATGAGCGTCCAACGGAAGGTGATATGCCAACAAATTGATGTCATTTTTTAATAACAACGCCAATCGTTCCCGGAATATTCCTGTCAGAGAAAATGGCTGCGCATCGCTCTTCCAAAAAATTCCATGGTGGACTAAAATCATGTCCGCATTTTTTTCAATAGCCTGTTGAAACAATCTCTGACTTACACTTACTCCCAATACAATTTTTTTAACATCTTCTTTGCCCTCAACCTGCATTCCATTTACACAATAATCATCAAATTCGGTAACATTTAACAAGTCATTCAGATAATTTAGTATTTCATCCCGATTTGCCATTTTTGCTCCAGTTATTTTTGAACGGTTCTACAATTGTCCACACGGATCAAAAACCCACGCGGAAAAAAATTTGTGGGAGTTGTTCATCCTGATTTGGTATTTTTACTCCTGATTGTTTTTGCGAAAAAAAATTCCGTGTGAGTTTTTGATCCGTGTGGGCTCAGTCAACCACCTCAATCTCATAATCCATACTACCCAAACCAATCCTTTCCCCATGCTTCAATTGAACCAACGGATCAAGCGAAGGATAAGACATGCTTTCCAGTGATTTCCCGGCATGCCGCCTGACCAAATCCAAACTCGCTTTATCGATAGCCACCGGGTCTTTTGCTGCTAAAATGCCGATATCATTCATCATTGGCGTTTGTTTAACATTGAAGCAGTCACAATCTTTGGTAATGTTTATCAGAAAATTAAAAAAACATGTTTTGTCTTTTTTGTTCATAATAGCGCCTAAAGCATGTTCAGTCATCCTTTTCTGTAAATCGCTGCTCGAAGTTTGCCAGTTATACTGCACCGCGTCGAACCGGCATACTGTGAGGCACTCGCCGCAGCCAATACATTTTTTACTATTAATGACCGCAACATCTCCATTCATTGTGATGGCATCTTCCGGGCACCAGAGTAAACATAATCCGCAGCCGGTACACTTTGGACTATTTATCGATGGTTTCACCGAGGAATGCTGGCGCAATTTTCCCTTGCGGCTTGCCAGTCCCATGCCAATATTTTTTATTGCGCCGCCAATACCACTGGTAATATGCCCGGTTACATGCGTGGTTACGATCATTGCATTGGCAGCAATTGCTTCTGTTGCAATGGAAACTTCATTGAAAAGCTCACCGGAAATTTTTACAGTTGTTTCATTGCTCCCCCTCAATCCATCCGCAATGACAATGGGCGCCCCGGTTTGTTCAATTGTAAAGCCATGTTTTTCTGCCAAGTGAAGATGTTTCACCGCATCAGATCTTTCGCTGGCATAGAGCACACAGGTATCAGTTAAAAATGGTTTAGCGCCTAAATTTTTTAACTTTTCAACAAGCGGGGAAAAATAATTTGCCGGAATATGAGTGGTATTGCCTTCTTCACCAAAGTGAGTTTTAATAGCAATAAATTCTTCCGCCTCAAAACAGTTCTCCAAATTAGCTTTTTCAAAAAGTCTAATAATTTTTTGATGAATCGACTCAAGATTCTCATTCGTTGCCGCCGGGATAAAAAACACTTTCTTTTTCATTAATTCAAGCTCCTGAAATACAGTTTATTTTCGTAACCAATAATGCAATTCCCTGGAAATTTTTGAATTGCCACGACCTTTAGGTCGTGGATTTTGAACATCTGACAAACCTTTGCGGGGTTTTAATCCCAATTTTTTAAAACATTAGGGGTTAAAACCCCGAGTAAAGACGGAAAAATCTCAACCCACGAGATAAATCTCATGGCTATTCAACAATTTTCTAATTAGGTTGACGCGTATGCGCAATGATGGGATGTCCATAATCGTTTTGCCTATTCTGGCTATGATACCTAAATAGTTACCTGTCTTTTATAAATTAGTGTAACTTTAAGTCCGCCGTTTCTTTGGAGGATTAGTGGTTTAGATCTCTAAAATAAGACCGATCTGGAATATTATTCATTTCATCAACAATAATTTTGCGTGTCCCATCTTTGTTAATTAATACAATCCTGCTCCTTAAAAAATGTTCTTTCTGATATTCTATCCGGGCAGATTTTTCATTAAAGGATTTTTTTTCGGGTAACTTTTCTCTATTATAAAAATCAAATAAATATTTAGGAAAAGACAAATCGATATTTTGACACCATTCCGGCAGAATCCAATCGTTAAGTTTCTTACCTGCTTTCAGGTAAATCTTCTTTAAAAACAGTCCATCTTCGTTGATACAAACATATCGGTGATTTTCAAACCAGGATACAGAATAATATCGCTGGTTTTTTATCAAAGTCAACTTTTTGGCTTCTGCATTAAAAAGATATGCTACATGTCCGTTATTTTCAAATAATGAGACAATCGCCAAAGACCGATCCGGATTAGCGCTCAACAACCGGGGGCGGCAATTTTTAACAAGCACTTTTTCTCTGCCCGAATCCGAATCCTTTAAAACCATATCGAAATCACCTGTTTTGTTTTTCACAAAAATTAATGATTCGTTTTTCAATGTGATACTATTTTGGATTTTATTAAGAAATCCGTCAACCGGCAGATTGAATGGTTTTAACTCTTTTACTTTGCCCGGTTTTTTTATAACCGGATTAAAATTAATTGGGCGCACCATTTTTGTAACATCAATCCAAAAATTCTCTTTGTTAGTTTGTGCTGATAAATAATTGTATCGCTCAACATAAATTGTTTCTGTTTCTTCATAAAACCCAAAATCCTTAAATGTCCAACTTACTGCGGGATCTCTGAAAATTATTTGTCCAGCCCGGGGCTCGGATTCAATTGTTTGAATGTATAATCCGTAAATACTGGAAAACAGGAGATATTTTTTGCTTTTCGAAATAACAAATCGTTCAGGTTGGGGATTGAGACAGCCTAATTGCTTCGTCTCTAAATCTTTAATCAGAACATTTACAAAAATATTACCCGGATTTGATTCATCTAACAATAGACAGCGAAAGGCTATTTGCTCTCCACTCGGCGACCATGTTAATTGATCGTAATGAGTGAACAGGATGAAGTCGTCTTGTGAGAAAATTGGTAAAACAGCAGCAAAAGAAAAAAGGGGAATAAGAACATAACGAAATATTTTTATTTTCATAATCCGGATCTCAAAATAATTTTGACGAGATAAAATATAAGATAAAAGAGTAGAAATGTCAAGTCAAATTCGGATAAATTAATGACTCTGTTGATTTAGTTCTCTGTCAACAAAGTCATTAATATTTCTTTTTTGTATTAAAAAAAGCTTGTAATTAATAAAAAATTTAGTTTCCTTAATTACACCTCATTTTTCTTTCTGAAATTATTTTAATAAATTTTGTAATTGTTCAGCAATTGTTGGAATAGATGTCATTCTGAACGAGGGAGGGGGTTGGGATGGTGGGAAGTGAAGAATCTCGTAGACCATCACACGAACCAAGAGTCCGATGGGCACAGTGGCTTATATGTCTCCGGAATTGGTTAAGGGTGAAAAAGTAGACCACCGGACAGATTTGTGGTCGCTTGGCGTTGTGCTTTATGAAATGTTAACGGGTGCGTTGCCGTTTGCAGGTGATTCAGATGTAAATACAATGTACTCAATTATTGGTGATACTCCTCCCAAATTGGCAAAATATAATTCCAAGATAAGTAGTTCACTTCAATACATCATTACAACGTTTCTTGAGAAAGAGTCTGCATTGCGATACCAAAAAGCAGAAGAAGTCTTGAGAGATTTAAAGCAACAAGTTGCAAAATCAAAAATTAAATTACTGTTACGTAAAGCACGAAAAAACTTAAAAAGTTTTATTTCAATCTTTTGCTTTCTCATTTTTTTAGCAATCATCTTTTACGCTTATAATAATAAGTTTAATAAACCAGTATGGTTGAAGAAACCATCAAAATCCATCCGAATTACAGATGAAATGGAACAGGAAAGTGGAAAAATTTCTCCGAATGGTAAATATTTAGCATACACCAACAATAATGGTAAATTTTATATTAAAAAATTAACGACAGGAGAAATTATCAAGGTCAAAGATTCTGATAATGAAATTTTCAGGAGCCCTGTTTGGTCACCGACCTCAACACAAATCGCGTATATTTTCAATTGGACTTACATTTACATTTATGATTTACAAAAAAAGCAAAGTGATATCATTTTAGAGAAAAAAACAGGTGATATTTGGACTATAGATTGGTCTCCAGATGGTAATTGGATAGTTTATCATTGGTCCAGGTTGAAAAAAAAAGAAAGGATTTATTCATTAAATTTAGTCAGTCCTGATGGTAAACTATCACGTTTTTTGTACGAAATGAAACCTCCCAAGTATGTTTTTCAGCCGGCATGGTATATCGATAGTAAACGGGTTGCATTTTATAGTATTACCAGTTGAATCTTTGTTTTTTGTGCAAAAGTTTTTTCTAACCCAGATCACTTAACTCTTACATCAAAAAGGCTGAGGCGAAGGCTAAGGCGGAATAAGGTATAAGATTAAAGGATTAAGAATTTTTTTTCCTTCGCCTTTGCCTCAGCCTTCGCCTGCACTTTAGTGCGCTAGGAATTCAATACTGAAACGAAAAAAAAAGTGATTCGCTCTATTGATGTAGAAAAAGCAACCGTTTCACTTCCAATTATTGAATTGAAAAACAGAGTTATTCTGTGGTTTAGGAATGGATTAACTTATAGTCCCGATGGTAACTATTTGGTTTATCCAGATAGGATAAATGAAAATGTTGAACTTGTTGCACTTCCAGTTGAAAATTATGGGACAACAGCCAACGGTTCACCGATTCAGATTACAGCGTTATCTGGAATTGGTGAACCATTTTGGCCATGTTTTGACAAAAATGGTAAGTTATTAAGTTATGGAGTAGGGCTACTAAATAAAGACTTCTACATTGCATCACTTCAACTGAATGAAACACATATTGGAAAAAGCATCTTACCAATTGTGACAAACAAAGGCAGAATCGATCGCGATGCAATTTGGTCACCTGATGGCAAAATAATAGCATTCCTTTCTGATAAATGGAGTCAAACAGATATTTTTGTATGGAATAGAAAAAACAACCAATTTTCAAAACGGGAAGTTACTGCCAAACCTGAAAAAAATCTGAAATTTTCACCAGATGGTTCAGAGCTAAGCTATCTTTCAGAAGGTTGCTTATGGAAAACACCAATATTAGATGGTGAAAATAAAAAATTATATCCTGATAAAAATAAAAAGCAGGAAATTACAATACATTCGTTTGATTGGGGATTTAATACTGATACATTATACGCTGTGTTATCACAAAGAAAGGGTAAAAACCAATGTGGCTATATGATAAAAATAACATTTTCTAACAACGAAATCGATACACTCATAAGCGAAATTTTTCATCCACAACTAACTGAAATTTATTGTTCTCCCCAAAAAAACATAATAGCACTTCGAAGGCTGGACCAAAGTTCACCAGAGATGATGTTTATTCAATTGTTCGATCTTGTCTCTAAAGAAATAAAAAATCTCCCACTGTATTCGGCTATAATACCTAATGGCGAAATGTCATGGTCATCAGATGGGAAGTCGATTGTTTTTGGAACTTATGAGAATGATGAAAGTACTTTAACATTTTATAGTGTTTCTTTAGGAGGAATTCTTAAGTCACTTTCAATTTCCTCTTTTGAAGAAATACAAGCATTACGACCAGGACAAATCTCGCCATTGGGAGATGAAATAATTATTTACAAGGGATCACGTGATACTGATATATGGATGATAGGTGAACAATGAGATAATAACTAACATTGTATAGTTTTTAATAAATCAATTTTCTTTAGTTATACAATTGGCTCTTCCCCAAAATAATTTAAAAGGAAGGTGCTTAATCAGGGGAAGAACCTATATAACCCAGCGCACTAAAGTGCAGGCGAAGGCTGAGGCAAAGGCGAAGGAAAAAATCTTAAACCTTTAATCTTCTACCTTGCTCCGCCTTAGCCTTCGCCTCAGCCTTTTCGTTGTAATAGTAATTGATCTTTATTAAA